>JAAWLV010000088.1 GCA_022798105.1 Hungatella sp. | reverse complement strand
GGCGGTCAACGATGCCACCGCATCGCCTCCCTTCTCCGCCTTGCTGATGAAAATTTATCCTGCGGAGTTTCGCCAGATATAATCTGGACAGCACACTAGTACATCATTGCACTAATCTTGAAGTAAATAGTGCTTGATATTCGTGTCAGCTGTGCGTCTGCGAAGCGACGGCGTAGTGGAGCCTACGGCTAGCTTCGCAGGTGTGCAGAGGGCCCGGTTCGCTAAAACAAAGTATAAATTAAAAAGGAGATTAACCATGTACAAAAGTTTTTCCATGGAATTAGCCGGGAGGACTCTGACCGTAGATATCGGCAGAGTGGCAAAACAGGCAAACGGCGCGGCACTGATGCACTACGGCGAGACGACGGTGTTAAGCACAGCCACCGCATCCAAGGAGCCCAGGGAGGGGATTGATTTCTTCCCCTTAAGCGTGGAGTATGAGGAGAAGCTGTACGCAGTGGGGAAGATACCGGGAGGATTCAACAGGAGGGAGGGAAAGGCCAGTGAGAACGCGGTTCTCACCAGCCGTGTTATTGACCGCCCCATGCGTCCTCTGTTCCCCAAGGACTACCGCAACGATGTTACCCTGAACAATATGGTTATGAGCGTGGATCCGGAGTGCCGTCCGGAGATTGTGGCCATGCTGGGCGCTGCCATCGCCGCAACCATCTCCGACATTCCCTTTGACGGCCCCTGCGCCATGACCCAGGTGGGGATGATTGACGGGCAGTTTGTTCTGAATCCTTCCCAGGAGCAGTGGAAGGTGGGGGATCTGAACCTGACTGTGGCTTCCACCAGGGAGAAGGTGATCATGATCGAGGCGGGAGCCAACGAGATTCCTGAGGAGAAGATGATTGAGGCTATCTACAAGGCTCACGAGGTAAACCAGGAGATCATCGCCTTTATCGACAAGATTGCGGCCGAGGTGGGAAGAGAGAAGCACAGCTATACCAGCTGCGCCATCCCGGAGGAGCTGTTTGCGGCCATCAGGGAGATCGTGCCTCCCGCCCAGATGGAGGAGGCGGTATTTACCGACGACAAGCAGACCAGGGAGGAGAATATCCGCGCCATCACGGAGAAGCTGTCCGTGACATTTGCCGACAATGAGGAGTGGCTGGAGGTGCTTTCCGAGGCTGTGTACCAGTACCAGAAGAAGACGGTGCGGAAGATGATCTTAAAGGACGGCAAGCGTCCCGACGGCCGGGAGATGACCCAGATCCGCCACCTGTCCGCAGAGGTGGATCTGATCCCCAGAGTTCACGGCTCCGCTATGTTCACCAGAGGCCAGACACAGATCTGCAATGTGTGTACTCTGGCCCCCCTGTCGGAGCAGCAGAAGCTGGACGGCCTTGACGAGAATGAGGTGAGCAAGCGGTACATGCACCACTATAATTTCCCGTCCTACTCTGTAGGCGAGACGAAGCCCTCCAGAGGGCCGGGAAGGCGGGAGATCGGCCACGGCGCGCTGGCGGAAAGGGCGCTGATTCCGGTGCTTCCAAGCGAGGCGGATTTCCCCTATGCCATCCGGACCGTGTCCGAGACGTTTGAGTCCAACGGCTCCACCTCCATGGCGTCCACCTGTGCCTCCTGCATGTCCCTGATGGCGGCAGGCGTGCCCTTAAAGAAGATGGTGGCCGGTATTTCCTGCGGTTTGGTGACCGGGGAGGGCGACGACGAGTTCGTGCTTTTGACGGATATCCAGGGTCTGGAGGATTTCTTCGGAGATATGGACTTTAAGGTGACCGGCACCACGGAGGGCATCACGGCTATCCAGATGGACATCAAGATCCACGGCCTTACAAGGCCGATTGTGGAGGGCGCTATCGCCAGATGCCGGGAGGCCAGATTGTTTATTATGGACACCTGCATGAAGCCGGCAATCGCAGAGCCCAGAAAAGAAGTAAGCAAGTACGCGCCCAAGATTGAGCAGATTACCATCGATCCCCAGAAGATCGGCGATGTGGTAGGAAAGCAGGGCAAGGTGATCAACAAGATCATCGAGGAGACCGGCGTGAAGATCGACATCGAGGATGACGGCAGCGTTTCCGTGTGCGGTACGGACAAGGATATGATCGCCAAGGCCATCAAGATTATCGAGAGCATTGTCACCGACATTGAGGCAGGCCAGATTTATACGGGGAAGGTTGTCCGCATCATGAACTTCGGCGCCTTTGTGGAGCTGGCCCCCAACAAGGACGGTATGGTTCACATCTCCAAACTGTCTGACAAGAGGGTGGCCAAGGTCGAGGATGTGGTGAACATCGGGGATGAAGTGACTGTGAAGGTTATGGAGATCGACAAGATGGGCCGGGTGAACTTAAGCATGAGGCCCGGGGATCTGTCCGGGAAGGATACGGGCAGGGAGGAGAAGCGCGAGAGACGGCGCGAGGAGAGATAGGCTGCAGGCTGTCCGGTGTGAAGGCTGAGACTTTTGCGGCGCCGGCTGAGACCGCTGTCTGCAGGCAGGCCAAGCGGTATGAAAGACATTTAAAATGAAATAGGGATATAAAAGGTAAAACCGAAGCAACCGCCGGGCCGAAAAGGCCTGATGGCTACTCCGGTTTTTTGCTGTTTCTACTTTGTCACGCCGGTAGGCGTTCTCTGAGCAGGCCATCCCTGCATTTCCACCACCAATTTATACTGGTCTGTCCGGATACAGGTCTGTCCGTATTCCATGGGAACAGTCTTGGTATTGGCGTAGCGGGTACAAAACAGCAGGGAGGTTCCAGGCTCCACTTTTAAAAGGTTGGATTCCGTAAAACCTGCGGAGATGGCGGAGATATGCTCCGTGCCGGTGTGAAAGATTACGCCATACTTTTCCTGAAGGAGGGAGTATAGATCCTGCAGCTGACTGGTGTGCTGCTCTAAGTTGGGGGCCACATCCATTCTCACATAGTTTTTCATCAGGGAAAAGGGAGAATCTCCGTTGTAGAGAAGACGCTGGATGCGGTATACCGTAGTGTTTTCCGGAAGTTTGAGGGCCTGGGCAATGTCCTGGGTGGCAGGAATACGGTCTATATAACAGGAATGAAGTGTGAGGGGGCGGTTGGAGTTGCTTACAATCTCCTGAATGCCGGTCACATTGTGAAATTTATAATAGCGCAGGGTGGAGGACGCGGAGACGACCTCTGTTCCCCGGCCCTGCTGAACATGGATGAAGCCGTCCTCTGACAGCCGGGAGATGGCTTTGCGGATCGTTGTGCGGCTGGTGGAGAACATCTTTTCCAGCTCTGGTTCCGGGGGAAGCATGGTTCCGACAGGGTACTCTCCGTTCCGGATTCCTTCGCGGATCGCTTCATAGACTTTTTGGTAGGCTTTGATTTGCATGGGACACACTCCTGAACTTAAGTAATGGTATTGTCATAATTATAGTCAAGTTACCGTCTTTTGACAAGAAGCATAAAGATAAAAAGAAGGTATTTAATAAAACATAATTACGAATTTTGATAAAATGAAATAAATACATATATATCATAAAAAGTCAATAGTAAAAATATATGAAAAAATAGTATTATTTTGTTCAAAAATATTGTTTATTCTAAAACATAATTATGTTATTATCAATATACACAAAACATAATTATGTTTAGAAAGGTTCACATGGTATCAGAATGAAATCAACAAGGAGGAGAATGATAAGAACGATGAAAAACAAAAGGGTATATGCATGTATGCTGGCGGCAGTTATGGGATTGGCACTTTTGGGCGGCTGTTCGAATGGTTCTGACAGCGCCGCTTCGACCGCGGCGGCAAAGACAGAGGAACCGAAGGACGCGTCTTCTGCGGGCCAGGATTCAAAGGAATCGTCAGAGAAAAAACAGTTGAAAGTCTATCAGATCTCCGTTATGTCCGGCGGTGCGGCGTGGGGGCAGGATGAAAAAGGTTTCATGGAGGCCTGCGCCGAACTGGGATGGGACGGTCAGTATCTGGCACCCAGCGCGGCAAATGTGGCGTCGGATATGGTGAATCTGACGGAGACGGCCATTACCAACGGTGCGGATATTATTATGCCCTGTGTCACGGATCCGGATGTGTTTGCGGATGTGCTTGAGAGAGCCAAAGAGCGTGGGATCATAGTTATCGGGCTGGCGGCGGGAGATGAGAATACCTGTGACGCCATGATCGGCACAGACCCGGTTAACCTGGGAAAGAATGCGGCGGAGGCGCTGGTGAAGGCGGTTCCGGAGGGGGAGGCGATTAATGTCTGCACGATGCAGACCCAGCTGACTCAGACCGGACAGAACAACCAGAGGCAGGCCTTTGAGGATCGTCTAAAGGAACTGCGTCCCGATGCCAATGTGATCAGCTATGAGGAGTGCGATTCCAGCGCAACAAAGGCTGTGGACAAACTGTCGGCTCTGTATCTGGCCCATCCGGAGTTAAACGGCGTGGTCTCCTTTGACAGCTATGCCGGCCTGGGCGGCGCGGCATTTGTTGAGGAAAAAGGACTTCAGGGGAAATTCCATGTAATCGGTATCGACGACGCGCCGGAGATTCTCAGGGCCATTCAGGATAAAACCATGGACTGCACGGTGGCGCAGATGTGGTACGATATCGGATATCAGTCCTGTTATCTGGCAAAGACCATCTACGAAGGCGGGGACTATGTTTACGACAACGGAATCGGCACCTCGATCATTTTCGCGGAAGATGTGGATCAATGGGTGGAAACCTACGGAATCGATATGTCTGAGTAACCTTGTGAAAACGGCAGAGGAACGCGTCATCAGCCTGCGGTGTGGCTCCTCTGCTTTTTATTTGGAGAGAAGGAATATATGGGAAAACAGAATCAGAATAAAGAACAGGCGGCTGCCTTTAAAACCTCCGGGGTTTTAAAGGCGCTGCTTCAAAAGCCGGAGCTGGGAACCGTTCTGCCTATGGCAATCCTGATGCTGGCAGTGGCTATTGTTAATATCAGCTTTTTTAATTTGACAAATATTCTCGACATTTTAAGGACTGCAAGTTTTTCGTTTATTGTGGCGGTACCGATTACATTTTTAATGTCGTCCGGCGGCATGGATTTATCCATCGGCGCCACCACGAGTTTCGGCGGCATTATCTGTGCGTTTGCCTTGAAAGCAGGCATCTGCGTGCCGGCAGCCGTGCTTCTGGCGCTGGCAGCCGGGTGTATCGTGGGATTTTTAAACGGAATCATCATAGTAAAATATTCGCTTCCCGCGTTTATTGCCACACTTGGAATGCAGTATGTGGTCAACGGCATTATAGCCATCACCACGGAAGCCCTGGCCATATCAGGGTTCGGCGGCGGATTTAAGGCGTTAAGCCAGACGAAGGTCGCAGGTGTGATCCCCATGCCCATTATCTACGCGATCCTCATCGGTATTGTGGGACATATCGTCCTGTCCAGAACCAAGTTCGGCCGCAGTGTACTGGCCATCGGAGGAAACCGGGAGACTGCGTATCTGGCAGGAATCAATGTGCAGGCAAAGCAGATTATGGTGTATGCCGCAGTGGGATTGTTTTCCGCCCTGTCAGGGGTTTTGATTGCCTCCCGGTTTGCCACGGCACAGCCGGCAGCCGGAACCGGCACAGAACTGACGATTATGGCGTCGGTGATTATCGGCGGAACCTCCATGTTCGGCGGGCAGGGGACGATCATAGGTTCGGCTTTGGGATGTGTTTTGTTCGCCACGATTCAGAACGCGCTGATTGTTATGGGTATCTCCACGTTCTGGCAGAATCTGATTTTCGGTATTATCCTGCTGGTTGCCATCTTTATTGACAAGTATCGCCGCAAGACAGGCGGAGAGGAGTAGATTGCTGTGAAAGGAGGGCGAAGCCATGGGTGAAGTTATCCTGGAAATGCGCCGTATTACCAAGAGATTTCCCGGTGTGACGGCATTGAAGGATGTGTCCATCCAGCTGGAGAAAGGGGAGATTCTGGCTATCTGCGGGGAAAACGGGGCGGGAAAGTCCACGCTGATGAAGGTGCTCAGCGGCACGTATACCAACCGGGATTACGAAGGTGAGATCTGGATTGACGGTGAAAAGCGGGAATTTACTTCCGTGAAGGTGGCTGAGGAATACGGCATAGAGATGGTGTATCAGGAGCTGAATATGATGCTGGATGCCAGCATTGCCGAAAACGTGTTTGTAGGAAACCTGCCGGGAAAGGGAGTATTCGTAGATTACAGGACCTTGTATGCCAACACGGAGAAGATACTGGAACAGATAGGGCTGCAGATATCTCCCAGGGAGCATGTGCGAAACTTAAACAGCGGACAGATGCAGATGCTGGCCATTATGAGGGCGCTGCGCAAAAGTCCGCGGATTATTGTGATGGATGAGCCTACCAGCGCGCTTTCAGACACGGAAGTAGACCTTCTGATGGGATTTCTGGATAACCTTCGCAGACAGGGGATCTCCTGCATCTTTATTACCCATAAGCTGGAGGAGGTGTTCAGGATTGCGGACCGGGTGGTGGTCATGAGAGACGGCCAGTTTATTTCCAGCCGCCCTGTAAGGGAAGTGGAGCAGAAGCAGCTGATAGAGGAGATGGTGGGCAGAAAGGTGGAGAACCTTTATCCCAAGGAACAGGCTGCTGTCGGAAACGAGGTTTTGAGGGTGGAGGGACTGACCGTTCCTCATCCCACCATACAGAATAAGAATATTGTGGAAAATATCTGTTTTTCCCTGCACAGGGGAGAGATCCTGGGGATAGGAGGGCTGGTGGGAGCCGGGCGGAGCGAGATCCTGGGAGCCATATTCGGACAGATTACCAGAGGGGTGAGCAAAAAGGTTTTCGTACAGGGGCGGGAAGTGGATATCAGGCGGCCCAAGGATGCCATCAGAGCCGGAATCGGGTTTGTGACGGAGGAGCGGAAGCGGTCAGGCTTTGTGTGGGTATTAAGCGTAAGGGAGAATCTGACCTTGTGCGCACTGCCGTCCCTTCCCGGGAGATATTTTATTGACAGGAAGAAGGAGCGGGAACAGGCCGGGATTATGTTTGACAGGCTGAAGGTGAAAGCTCCGTCCATGGAAACAATCATTGTGAACTTGTCAGGCGGAAACCAGCAAAAGGTGGTTCTGGGAAAATGGCTGCTGGCACAGCCGGAGATCCTGTTTGTGGATGAGCCTACAAAAGGAATTGATGTGGGAGCCAAGGCGGAAATTTACAAGCTGATGAACGAACTGGTAAAGAGCGGTATCTCAATCATCATGGTATCCTCGGATATGCCGGAACTGACTGCCATGTCTGACCGGTGCCTGGTGATCAGCAACGGCCGAATCACAGGTGAATTTAAGGGGGAGGATATTACCCAGGAACATATTATGCAGGCGGCGATAGAACAATAACCCATGTTCAAAGGAGGAAGCATGCGCACAGTACAGTTTATGCCTTACGGCACAGACCCGCTGGCAGCTGCAAAGGTGGCGAGGCGGGCGGCCGCTATAACAGGCGGGGTGGTTATGCCTCCGGTGTTTATAGGGACAGAGAGGGAGAGAAGCCCAGGGCTTTTGGAAGACGCGGCCTTTGTGGCAGAGAGGGCCCATAACGCATATCGGGGGAGGCAGTGAGGCATGGAGAAGGCAAAAGGGGAACGTATTGTGCTGCGCACCGCTGATCTGGAAGTGACGTTTAAAGGGGCTGAGGCCTGGCCTTTCAGTGAACGGTTTGCCGGTGCGGGAGTGGTGGAGCAGGTGGTGCTCCACAAAAAACACAGGTTCTGTCAGCCGGAACAGAAGCTTCCGGGGCGGGTTACGTGTCATGGACAGGGACTTTGCAGTGAGTTTGTGTGGGATCAGCTGGCCGGGGAGGCGGCAGAAGGGCAGTTTTTTCCCAAAATCGGTGTGGGACTTCTGCGGCAGCGGCCGGAGGGAGGGGCTTACGACATGTGGAAGCACTATGAAACAGAAGCTTTTCCCACAGAGGTTTACGTATCTGGAAACAGGGTGATATACAGGCAAAAGCCGCGGTCCTGTCTCGATATAGCGGTGGAACTGACCCGCACGGCGGAGGTATACAGAAATATCATAACCATTGTGACAAAGCTGAAAAATGTGGGAAAGCGGACCGTGACGCCGGAGGAGTATCACCACAATTTTGTGGCCATTGACGATTATCCCGTGGGCCCGGGGTATCAGCTGGAAATCCCTTTTGACGGGACACTGGCCGAGCTGGAGGAAAGCACTGTGAGAATCGGGGATTACAGGACGCCGGTGAAGGAGGTAATCAAAACCAGCGGGCAGACGGTTTTCTGGAAAAAGCAAATGACTGGGACAGCCTGCCATAAGGTGACAGAGGAGAACCGGATTCTGGACTGTCCTCAATACTGGTGGAGGCTGTCCCACCAGGACAGCCCGGCGGCGGTGGAAGAACATGTGAATTTTGTACCGTCCGGTCTGGTTGTCTGGGGCATTGAACACTGTATCTGTCCGGAGGTATACGGGCGGTGGCATGTGGAGCCCGGAAAAGAAAAGGTGATGGTCCGGACATGGCGGTTTGAAGATGACAAGACGGCAAAATAGGAGAGAAAAATGCTTTATGTAGGAACTTACACGGAGCCTGCAGACGACGGAAAAGAAATAGTGCCGGCAGGGCAGGGAATTTATGTGTTTGAGCTGGACATGGACAGAAGGCAGGCCCTCTTTAGGCAGGTTTTAAATGAGACCAGGAACCCTTCGTTTCTGGCAGCGGAGGGCAGCCGGCTCTATGCCTGCGGGGAGCGGGAGGACTGTGCCCATGCTGCCGCATACAGGCGGGAGAAGGACGGGACTTTGACATTTATAAACAGTGTGGACGGGGAGGGCGCGGGCTCATGCCACGGGGTGCTGTGTCCGGACAGGAGACTGCTGCTGGTTTCCAATTATGTGAGCGGCAGTGTGACGGCCTTCTCGCTGGCTCCTGACGGCAGTATTCTGGGGCAGAAAGCTGTGGGGCACCATCACGGCCGCGGAAGCAATTTATCCAGGCAGGAAAGCGCCCATGTGCACTCAGCTGCCGTCTTTCCGGGGGGAGATTACGCAGCTGTGGCAGATCTGGGGCTGGATGCGGTTTTTCTCTATGGACTGGATATGGAGGAAGACGAAAAGGGCAGGGAGGTCTTCTGTGAGGAAGAGCGGGGAGCAGAAGGTAAGACCGTGAAGTGGCAGGCAAGGTCGCAGGTGCGTACGGCGGCCGGGGAGGGACCCAGGCATATGGTTTTTTCAGGCGACGGGCGTCATGTGTATCTGGTAACGGAGCTGGGAAACCATCTGGTGCATTTTACCTGCGGCAGGGGTCCCTGGCAGATGAGAGAAAGCCTGGAACTGCTTCCGAAGGGGTATGAGAGGACTCACTGGACGTTGGCGGCGGATGTGCATATGACAAAAGACGGAAAGTTTCTCTATGTTTCCTGCCGGGGATACGATAAAATCGCAGCCTTTGGGGTTGACAAAGACGGGACTCCCAGGCATCGGGGAAGCTTTGGCTGCGGAGGACGGGGCCCGAGAAATTTCTGTATCTCCCCGGACGAAAGGTGGATCGCCGTGGCCAATCAGTATACAGGCAATGTGGCAGTGCTGCCGCGAAACACGGTTACCGGAGAGCCGGGTGAGCCGGTTATGGAGATCGCCGTTCCCCAGGCAGTGTGTGTGGTATGGACGGAAGATGAAAAGGAGGAATCGCGGTGAATACAAAAAAGGCAATCGTTACAGGGGCCAGCAGGGGAATCGGAAAGGGAATCGCACTCTGTCTGGCAGAGAAAGGGTATGATGTGGCCATCTCATATCACTCTAAAAGAGAAGAGGCCTGTCAGCTTAAAGAGCGGATAGAGAGTACGTACAAAACCAGATGTTTTATTTTTCAGGCGAAACTGGAGGAACCGGGGGCAGGCAAGGAACTGTTTGACAAAGCTGCGGAAAGCCTGGGAGGCCTGAGCCTGATGGTAAACAATGCGGGAGTGACCAAATTTGAGGGTCTTTTGGATATGACGGAGGAAACCCTGGATTTTCTTATAGCGCTGGATTTTCGGAATTATCTTTTGATGATGAGGGAAGCGGCCAGGCATATGGCAAAGAGCGGTGTAAGGGGAAGCATCATCAATATCACGTCCTCCCGGGGCGAGAGGGCCTACCCGGGGGATGCCGTATACGGAGGATTGAAGGCAGGGCTGAACCGGGCTGTTCAGTCGGCGGCGCTGGATATGGCGCCCTACGGAATACGGGTGAATAATGTGGCTCCCGGAGCTATCCGTATACGGACCCGGGAGGAGCTCTCCAGGGACGAAGAGCTTAAGGATATGGAGGCGGATTTTTGGGATAAGCTGGATCCGGTTATTCCGCTGGAGCGATCCGGACTTCCGGAGGATATCGGACATGCGGTGGCTTTTCTGGCCTCAGAGGAAGCTTCCTATATCACGGGGGTTACGCTGCGGGTAGACGGCGGGCTGATCCTGCCGGGTATGCCGGAGATCCGCACCGGGGAACATGACGATCACGGGTGGGGCTACAGCAAGGCAAAATGGGGCTTTGAGTAACGTGGAAGAGCCGCTGTTTGAGAGGCGCGCCCTTTGGGTGTACAGGCCAATAATAACAGGATCCATTGTAAAAAGGATTCGGAAGGAGAAAGATACAATATGGGAGAGGTAAAGATTCGCGGGATTAAGACAATTTTAACGGCTCCGAATGGAGTGGATCTGGCGGTAGTGAAGGTGGAGACCACGGAACCGGGGCTGTACGGCATCGGCTGTGCCACATTTACACAGCGGTACGGGGCTGTGAAGACAGCTGTGGATGAGTACCTTGCGCCGCTGCTGACAGGAAAAGAGGTAAATAATATAGAAGATATCTGGCAGCTGTCAGCGGGCAATTCTTACTGGCGCAACGGGCCGGTACTTAATAACGCTATCTCCGGTGTGGACGAGGCTCTCTGGGATATCAAAGGAAAAATGGCCGGTATGCCGGTCTATGAGCTGTTAGGCGGCAGATGCCGTCCCGCAGCGGCTGTTTACCGTCACGCAGACGGCCGGGACGAGAAGGAGGTTCTGGAGAATGTGCAGAAATATATGGATGAAGGCTATCATTATGTCCGGATACAGATGGGTACATACGGCGGCCAGATGAACGGCGGAAAACAGAGGCTTCACTCCCCAAAGGGGCTTCCGGAAGGGGCCTACTACGATCCGGCCCAGTACGCATCCAGCGTAGTGAAACTTTTTGAGTACATACGAGGTCATCTGGGATCATCCGTGGAACTGTGCCATGACATCCACGAGAGGCTGACACCGGTGGCGGCGCTGAGCCTGGCCAGGGAACTGGAGAGATACCACCTGTTTTTCCTGGAGGACGCCCTGCCGCCGGAGCAGGTGGAGTGGTTTAGCATTTTCCGGCAGCAGACGGCAGTTCCCCTGGCTATGGGCGAGCTGTTTGTGAATCCTCAGGAGTGGAAAACGCTTATCACCCAGCGGCTGATTGACTTTATCCGCGTTCATATAAGTATGATAGGGGGACTGACTCCGGCCAGAAAGCTGGCCGGTTTATCGGAAGCCTTTGGCGTGCGCACTGCATGGCACGGCCCCAACGATATCACCCCGGTGGGAGTGGCAGCCCAGCTGCATCTGGATGTCAGCAGTCCCAACTTCGGGATCCAGGAATTTTTCGGGTTCAGCCAGCTGGAGCAGGAGATTTTTAAGGGGTGCCCAAAAGTTCATGAGGGATATCTCTATCCCAGTGATAAACCTGGATTCGGTATCGAATTCGACGAAGAGCTGGCCATGAAATATCCCTGCGCGCGCCGGGATCACGGCTGGCTGCGCTCCCGCCTGCCAGACGGAACCGCAGTGAGGCCATAAGCATAAAAAGGTAAATATGGGGCACAGGGGATATGGATGTTGTGTATCCTCCGGGGGCTGTTCCACGGATGTTTCGAAAACCATCCGTGGAACAGCCCCTTTTTTGCGTTTGAAAGGAACCGAAAAGCTTTAAGGTAACCCGTTGTGCTAGTTAATAACCAATGTTGTGAGCTTTACCTTAGCAGGATAAGTTGGAACTTCAATTTTGCTATGTTGCTGTTTAATTGAGTGAGCAGGGGCGGAGGTTGTCGTGGGGCCAGCGAGGGGAGGGAGGCTGTGTGCCGACCGGGTTCAGATATGCCAAGCATTCCG
>JAAWLV010000087.1 GCA_022798105.1 Hungatella sp. | reverse complement strand
GGCATATCTGAACCCGGTCGGCACACAGCCTGACTCCCCTCGCTGGCCCCACAACAATCCCCGCCCCAACTTTACTCACTCAACAATACAGCAATTTTTCCATTTTACGCAAGAAATCCTTCTTAAGAACCTAATAAAGAAGAAACACAAAAATAGGGGAGCCTTCCGGCTCCCCCAGCGCTATTCCATCTTCAGTTTTTTACACGGCTGAACCATGGACTCGCCTGTTTTTGATTTGTACTTCATTTGTACAATATCAGTATGCCCTTCTGTGATTATCTTATGTATTTTCTTCGGAGTAACTTTTATCCATTTTTTGCCGGTCATAAAATTGCCGGAAAATCTCCCCCTCCGGCTCTGCCTCAAAAACCATGGCCTTCCCGGTAACCGGATGCGCAAAACCAAGCTTCCAGGCCCAAAGCGCCACAGACTCTCTGTTTCTCCCTTTTTCCGAAAACATGGGATTGTACCGGTTATCCCCCCACAAAGGCAGCCCGCGGCCCGCAAACTGAACGCGGATCTGGTGGTGGCGCCCTGTGGATAACTCCACCTCCACCAGAGTTAAAGGAACTTCCCCCTCCTGTCTTGCCGCCACCCGGTACCTTAATTCGGCCCGTTTCGCCCCCATTATCCCCTTTTCCACAATTTTCGACACATTGCTTCTGCTGTCTTTCAACAAATAATCCACAAAGTTTTCCACATTATCCACAATTCTTCCGCATACGACGGCCTTATACACTTTCCGCATTTTATGGCTTCTGACCTGCTCGCTGAGGACGGCAGCAGCTTTTTTCGTCTTGGCATACACCATAACCCCTCCCACGGGTTTGTCAAGCCTGTGGATAACTCCCACATAAGGCTCTTCGCTGCCTGGGTATAAATTGTGGATATGTTTCTTAATCTCGCTGACCATATCCGGCGCAAAACCGCCGGCAGCCTGCGACTCCATACCTACCGGTTTTTTTACCACAATCACATCCTTATCCTCATATAATAATTCCAGCACCTTATCACCTTTTTTCTTAATATTTTAAAAAACCTTGCATTTTTCTATCTCTTCATGTATAGTATAAGAAAATAGATAACGTAGTTATCGAAACTACATTGCAAGGTTTTTCACTCTTTATATGGAGGTATTTTTATGACGAAACTGCACGTTAAAGATCCCGGAAGCGCCATCACCCATTTTATTGCCATGGTACTGGCTATTTTGGCTGCCACCCCGCTTCTGTTAAAGGCTTACCGGGACGGAGGCGGCCTTACCACCACTGCTCTCGCAGTGTTTATTGCCAGCATGATCCTTCTTTACGCAGCCAGCACCGTTTACCACACACTGGATATTTCGCCTGGGATCAACAAGCTTCTTCGCAAGGTTGACCACATGATGATCTTTATCCTCATCGCCGGCACCTACACGCCTGTCTGTATGGTTGTGCTGGGGGATCGGACCGGGTGGGGGCTTTTAGCGTTGGTGTGGTCCATTGCCCTTTTCGGTATTCTCATCAAGGCCTGCTGGATCACCTGCCCCAAATGGTTTTCATCTCTTCTGTATATCGCTATGGGCTGGGTTTGCGTGCTGGCTTTCGGCAAAATCGTACGGGCCCTTCCCACACCGGCCTTTATGTGGCTCCTGGCAGGCGGCATCATTTACACCGCAGGCGGCGTTATCTACGCGCTGAAGCTGCCGTTTTTTAACTCCAGGCACCGAAACTTCGGCTCCCACGAGATCTTTCATCTGTTTGTCATGGGAGGAAGCTTCTGCCATTATGTGATGATGTATCAGTTTGTTGCCTGACACGGTTTCAGGCGTTATCAGGAGGGGCTGCCCGTTCCCCCGGGTCCTTCCCCTTCATCTGCAAACAGGGGGCGCAGCTCCATATCCGCCGGGTTCTCCTCCTGAGGGATATAGCGTTTAAAGATATGATTAAACAGGTAGGAATTGAAAAACGCGATCAGAGCCACCCCGAAAATCAAAAGCTGGGGAATATAGCTGAAAGCAAGAAACACAATCACCCCGTCTATTACCAGCATGCCTATGGTGCTGAATACATGGCGGACGGACATAAAAAACGAGTTGAATATGGTCCTCTTCACCGGATTATAAAAGCGGGACTGGAGAGGGAACACATAGGTAAACATGGCCAGCCAGATAAATGTCATCGCCAGAAATATGCTCAGCATCACTGTTCTGAATGTGGAAGCCGAAACCGCCTGTATAAAATAATAGATATCAAACCCCAAAAGGGCCCCCACAGCCAGAAAGATCAGCCAGATAACCGTCGCCTGCTTGAAATTGTCTTTAAATGATTTAAAAAAGGATCGTATGGTATATCCGTCCTCATCTCTGGCCAGCCGCAGCGTCACATAATACATGGCTGTGGTGGAAGCGCCGATGGTGAACACGGGGACGCTGCATATTCCCCACAGAATATTGACGATCAGCACATCCCAAAATTTCCCGATAAACCGCCAGACTGGATTGTCGTAGTTAAATAAACCTGATAGCATAGGCTTTTCCTCTTTTCTTGATTTCGTTTATATGAACCGGTTATTTTTTAATTATATCGAACCTGACGAAAAAAATCAATTTTATAGGTGGATTTCATAAAAAGTTTATGAAAAAGCCGTGTTCTTTATGGTATAATATTAAGATACCCTAATTACAAGAAACGAGGAATCACTATGTCCCTGAAAGAGCAACTGAAAGAGGAAATCCGCACAGAAGGCCATAAGATGAAAGAGATGTCCCTGGAGGATAAGATATGGTATATCTGGGAATATTACAAATTTCACATCGCCGGTGTCATTTTGGCTGTCATGTTCCTGAGTATTATCGCCCACTCGGCCTACAACACCACGATCCACCCGGCCCTTCACTGCATTGTGCTTAACAACCGCTCCTCCCAGGAGCTTGACACTGCCGTACTGGAACAGGATTTCCACGAACTTATGGGGTTCGGAAAAAAGGAGCCTGTCTATGTTGAATCCATGTTTATTTCCTACGGGGATCAGGCTACCGAGTACAGCTATGCCTCCATGGCCAAAATCTCTGCCCTTGTGGCCTCCAGGGATCTGGATGTTCTTATGGGGGATAAGGAGAATATCGAACACTATGCCTCCATGGACGGCCTGGCAGATCTGACCCAGATCCTTCCCGGGGATATTCTCTCCCAGGTGGAAGATCGGTTTGTGTACGCTGCCGACAGCGCCGGACAGTCCCTGCCTGTTTCCCTAGATCTGTCCGGAACCGATTTTGTCCGGAATATCCATCTGTCGGAGGATGCCTCAAACTTAAGCATCATCAGCAATTCCACTCATAAAGATAACGCCATTGCCCTGATCCGATATATTTTCGGTCTCTGACAGAGAACCCCAGCTTTTTAATAAGTGCTGCGGACGCTTCATTGGAAGCGTCTGTTTTTGCGTACAGCTTACAGTCCATCCGGCCGCCAAACCATGTCAGAATCCCTCTGCACGCCTCCAGTGCAAATCCTCTGCGCCTGTAGGGAGCAAAAATATGATACCCTAATTCCAGGCCTTCCGGTATATCCCTGTCCCATTCCGCATTAACAAGCCCTGCCTTCCCCACGATCCGGTTGCTTCCTTTTTCCACCACCGCCCAGATACCGTACCCGTAAAACCTGTATTGGTGCCGGATATACTCTCCCAAAAGTTCGGCGCTTCGAAAAATCCGGTCCCCCTCTGTCTCCTTCTCCTCCGGCATCCACACTTCATCTCCCGGCTGAAACTCCCTGACCCACAGCCTCTGTGTTTTGGTGATTATCCAGGGAAGTTCCAGGTTTCTTCTGGCCACCTGCTCTAAATAATCCGAATCCAGATCTTCCAGGGACTCTATCACATATCCCGCAGCCGACAAATCCTGCTCCCCGTCCCGCCTCCACAACCCAACAGAGGCTTTTCCGGCCGCCTTAGCAGCCAGAAGAGCCTCCTTCTCATCGGATATTATTACTGTGTAACTCTGTCCCTCTATAAAAACCTTGTATTCTTTTACCACTGTGTATGCCCCCGCAAGCTATAAGCGTTCCAGGCGTCTTATAAAGTCTCCGGTTCCGGATAGTCGGTTCCCTGTGTATCCACAGTCATGGATTCAATCTTCTGCTCCTTCATGGGGCGATCCGAATAATCGGTCCGCACGTCCGCAATCTTATTCACCACATCCATCCCCTCAATCACTTTACCGAAAGCCGCATAAGCGCCGTCCAGATGGGGAGCCGCCTTGTGCATGATAAAAAACTGGGAGCCTGCGGAATCAGGCGCCATGGAACGCGCCATGGACAGCACGCCCGGCGTGTGCTTTAAGTCATTGGCAAATCCGTTCTGAGCAAACTCACCTTTAATGGAATATCCTGGGCCGCCGGTGCCGATCCCCTCCGGGCATCCTCCCTGAAGCATAAAACCGCTTATTACTCTGTGAAAGACGAGCCCGTTATAAAATCCCTTATGAATCAGGCTGATAAAGTTGTTCACCGTATTGGGAGCAACCGCGGGATATAACTCCGCCTTCATCACATCTCCGTTTTCCATGGTAATAGTCACAATTGGATTATTCATACTCATACATTCCTTTCCTTATCCGTTTCGTTTATTATTTCCAGGCGCTGCCTGATAATTACAGTTATTTTACCAAACTGCCCTTTCCTTGGCAACCCGGTATTTTACATAGGCCGCCATTTGCTTCTGTTCACGTTGCGTTTCACACCAGCTGCAGCAAAAACACCAGCAGACAGCAGCCCATAGATACCGCAAACAGGCTGACTCTGCAGTATCCCATAATCATGGCAGCTCCAAAACCCACCATGGAAATCCACATGTCATCTGTGGACTCCAGAATCGCCGGAAATGTCATTACCGCCAACGTCACATAAGGGACATACGTCAAAAAGGACCGAAACGTCCGGTTTTTAATCTCTTTTCTCAAGAATGCCAGCGGAATCACCCGGATCAGATAGGTCGTCACTGCCATTACCACAATATACATGTAGTTTCTCATACTTCCTCCTCCGGCACCGGCATAAACACTGCCGCTCCGGCAGAAATCACCAGTGTAAGGACAATGATCTTCATGCCTGACGAGATAAAGTCAAACAGCGGCATCATCTGAACCGCTGCGCTTAAAGCCATGGCGATGAATATAACCGGAAGCAGCTTTCTGTCTTCCCTGGCGGCCGGCATAAATATGGCAATAAACATGCCGTACAAAGCCATATTCATCGCATTCAAAAATGTCTGGGGCAGTACCCCCGTAGACAGCACTCCCGCCAGCGTCCCCAGAGACCAGCCGGGAACTGCCACGCTCATAACCCCGTAGGTATACCATGGATCCAGCCTGCCCTTTTGGGATATGGAGAGTCCGAAAATCTCATCGGTTACGCCGAAAGCCACAAACAGCCGATGGTAAAAAGGAAGTTTTCCATCCAGCTTCTGTGACAGCGCACAGGACATCAGGCAATATCTGAGATTGATCACCGCCTGTGAGATCACCATCTCAAGATAGGGCGCCCCGGAGGCGATAAGGGCAAAGGAAGCAAACTGCCCTGCCGACGTATTGTTGGTAAACGACATAACCGTGGCCTGGACAGGCGTCAGATTCGCCTTCCTGGCCGCGATGCCGATGGTGAACGATACCACAAAATACCCCAGCCCCACAGGAATGCCTTCCCTCATTCCTTTTATGTAATTTTGCTGATGCATAAACCTGCGTCCTTCTTTCTCTTTAAGTTATTGTACAATCGGATTGTCGATCCGCCCAATCTTCTCAATGGCACAGCACACATGATCCCCCGGCTTTAAAAACTTCGGAGGCTCAAATCCCATGCCCACCCCTGCCGGCGTCCCCATGGCAATGATAGTTCCCGCCTTTAAGGTCATTCCCCTGGACAGTTCGCTGATCACATGGTCAATATCAAAAATAAGCAGCTCCGTGTTGCTGTTCTGCCTCAGTTCCCCATTGACGTAAGAACGGATCCCCAGCCTGGGAGGATATTCTATCTCTTCTGCCGTGACAATACAGGGACCCATAGGGAAAAATCCGTCCAGGCTCTTTCCGAAAAACCACTGCTGATGTCTCATCTGGATGTCCCGGGCGCTGACATCATTAACCACGGAATACCCGAACAGGTACGTTCGTGCATCCTCTTTTGAGACGCCGCAGGCATCTTTTCTGATTATCACAGCCAGCTCCGCCTCATAGTCCAGCCTGTCAACCATGTCTTCATGGGCCGGTATCCCCTCTTTATCTGCCGTACAGTGATTGACCCTCTTGGAAAAATAGATGGCATGGGGGCGCTCCCCGTTAAACGCCTCTTTCTTATAGCGGGCCGATTCTTCGCCGTGGGCCATATAGTTGATCCCCAGGCATATCACGTCCTGTCCCGGCTTCTCAATAGGCGCCAGTATTTTCACCTGCTCCATAGGCGCGGCTCCCTTGATCTTATAGGGATCCTTTGCCGCCATATGGTTCAAAAGCTGGATCTCCGAATCGCTTACACTTTCGATCACTTCCTGCATGTCTCTGTACTCCATGCCGAAACTCTCCAGCGGGTATATCCACGTCTCTTCCCGGTTCCAAATACCGACTTTTTTTCTTCCTTCCACTTCATAGGTCAATATCTTCATGTTCTGCCTCCTAAACCTCCCACAGATCCTCCTTGGTTGTCGATACAGCGTCGACGCCTGCCTGAAACGCCGTCATAATATCCTGCTTATCCTGCAAAAGCCCTCCTGCCACTAAAAGCACGGATGTGGTCTCCCGGATCTGCTTTAAAATCTTCGGCATCATTCCCGGCATAATCTCCATAAAATCCGGCCGGAATGACGCCAGCTGTTTTCTGGTACTGTGAAGCGCAATAGAATCAATGAGAAATGCCCTCTGACCGCCGATTAACCCCAGTTCCATGGCCCGCTTTACAAGCCCCGGCCTGGTGCTGATAATCCCGTCCGCCCGGGTATTTTCCTTGATATAATCCACCGAGACCTCTTTGGAACTCAGGCCTGAGATCAAATCCACATGAACAATAGCCAGCTTTCCATGTTCCTTCACTTTATCCACAATAGCCGGTATACTGCATATAGTCCCATATAAAATAAATACGATTGCGCAATCCTTCTCCATGGCATGTTCCAGCCCCGTATCATCTTTCACCGCCGTGATCACCGGAGAAGATGCAAAAATATCTTCCAGTTTCAATTCCACAACCCTCCCAACTTCTCTATCATACAACAAGATTCCCCGAAAATCAAAGATGTTTTTATTGGTTCCTTCCCAATTCCTTCTCGATGCTGAATAATTATTAAATATAGCTAAATGCAGCTTGATTTTCTCGCTTAAAAATGTTAAAATTTTACTAACATATAAACCGGTCCATTATTCAGGAGAAGCCATATGAAAAAAATAACCATCAAAGACATCGCGGCAGCTGCAGGTGTTTCCCCTGCTTCCGTCTCCATGATCCTCAACGGCCGAAACTTATCCCGGTTTACAGAACAGACTATCCAGAACGTCTACCGCACCAGCCGGCAGATGGGTTATATTTCCAAAAAAAATCAGCGCCATAAAAATCCAAAACAAACGATTCTCATTGTCTGTCCCTCTATCATGAATCCGTATTATTCGATTCTGATCCAGAGTATGGAACAGGAAGCCAAGCTTCGGGGTTATCTTACTATGATCTTTACCACTTACTGGGACAAGGCTGCCGAGCGGGAGATCCTGGAGATCGCCTCTGAGCCTTACATTACAGGAGTTATCTTTGCCATGATACCCCAGCAGCCCCAGCTGGCTGAGGAGACCAGCAAGGTTGTACCCATCGTAGCCGTGGGGGATCGGGCCTATAATCTGAAGCTTGATACCGTAGACGTAAACAATTATTCCGCCGGACGCATGATCGCCGCCCATCTCATGGAGCTTGGACACAAACATATCGCTTACGTTTCTACCACCCTCAACGATGAGCATTCCTCCCGCATACGGCGGTGCGACGGCCTGACCGACGAATATCTGCAGTACTGTCCCCTGGGAACCGTCACCGTCTACAGCCAGGATGTATCCGCTCACAAAGAACTGTACGTCACAGAGGTGGAGCACGAGGTTGGATATGCTCTCACCAGCCGCTGTTTAAAAGAAACCCCTCATATTACCGCTATCGTAGCTATCAACGATATGGTCGCATACGGCGCCAGGGCCGCTCTCATTGACGCTGGAAAGCGCATTCCTGAGGACATCAGTCTCTGCGGTTTCGACAATATCTATCCCTCCCATTTTCCGGGAGTGGAACTGACCACCGTTGAACATGCCATTGTGGAGCGGGGCAGAAGCAGTGTGCGTCTTCTGTCAGAAAAACTCAAAGAGGAATCCCAGCTCATAGGAGAAAACGCAATTACAAGAGTAGAGTATCAGAGCAATCTGATACTCGGAAAAACCACAGGACCGGTTCCCCATTAAAAAGGCAGCCCTTTTGCAGGCTGCCTTTTTTAATCTTATAAATCAGTTATCTCTTTTTATGCCCCGTCTCCGGCCAGAAAAACGGCATCAGGGATGTTAAGGGAGCCCTGATGCCGCCCAGCCGAAATCTGTAATTAGGCAATACGCACTTCACCTGCCGTTTAGGGCGCCAATCGAAACGCCGCTAATGGGGATACGGCCGGCTGCTTTGCGTCTAAACGCGCGGTACATCCTTGGTAGCGATGATCTCCACCCCGGTTCCCGCACAGTCCTCAATAAGAATCTGGCCGAGAGCCACAGGCGCATCCACCCGGACTGCCTGGATCTCCTTCATCACTTCAAAGATCTTCGATTTCGGTATATCGCTCTTGGTCTTAACGGACACTCTGGCAATAACTCCGTCATTGACCCGGATACTGGAGGTTACGATTCTGGTAGGGCTCAGTACTTCCTTTTTGGCGTAATCGGCACCTCTGGGACAGGTGTTGCCTGTTACATTGATATCGTCCCCGTCTATGGTCACTGTCACCGGGCAGCCCAGAGGGCACCCAATACAAATCAGATTCCTTGTCTCCATCACTCCACCTCCGTACAAATCTTAATCTGCTTAATCTCCGGATAATCCGCAAAGCTGCTCTTTTTGAGAACTACCTGCTCCATCTCGCCCGGGGCAAGAACTTTTTTCTTCTTTCTGGAGATCAGCTTGTCATCATAATATATGGCAATATAGCGATCCTTGTAAACATCAGCCACGCGGAAGCGCACGGTCACCGTATCCTTCATGGTATCCACATTCAGTACCTGGGGAACCGTATAGCGAACCCCGTTCTCCGCAGCAAGAGCCACTCTGTGAGCCTTTTCCTTCTCTTTGCCATCTTTCACGTAAGCCGCCGCATTCTCTCCCGCCAGGGCAGCTTCCTGGGATACGAAATCTACCAGATCATGAACATGAAGCACATTGCCGCAGGCGTAGATGCCCTCCACTTCCGTCTCCAGGCAGTCATCCACATTTGGCCCGGAGGTAATCCGGTTCATGGAAACCCCTGCGCCCTTAGACAGCTCATTCTCGGGAATCAGGCCTACACTCAGAAGGAGGGTATCACAGGAATAGTGCTCCTCCGTGCCCGGAATCGGGTTGCGGTTGCTGTCCACCTCAGCCAGGGTAATCCCTGTAAGGCGATCCTTGCCCTCAATATTGATAATGGTATGGCTCAGCTTTAAGGGGATCCCATAGTCATCCAGACACTGAACAATATTTCTCTTCAGGCCGCCGGAGTACGGCATCAGCTCTGCCACCACCTTTACCTTGGCGCCCTCTAAGGTCATACGTCTCGCCATAATAAGGCCGATATCGCCGGATCCTAAGATTACCACTTCTTTTCCCACGCAGTAACCTTCAATATTCATAAGCCGCTGGGCTGTACCCGCGGAGTAGATGCCTGCCGGACGGTAGCCGGGAGTGTTCAGTGCTCCTCTGGGACGCTCTCTGCATCCCATAGCCAGGATAACAGCTCCTGCCTGAATAGTAACCAGCCCCTCTTCCTTGTTGATGTATGTAACTTCTCTCTGTTTATTTATGTCAACTACGATGGTATTCAGCTTGTAGGGAATCTTCTCCTCCTCAACCATAGCGATATAGCGGGAAGCATACTCCGGACCTGTCAGCTCTTCTTTAAAAGTGTGAAGCCCGAACCCGTTGTGAATGCACTGGTTCAAAATACCTCCCAGCACTCCGTCGCGCTCCAGAATCAGAATATCCTGAATTCCGGCTTTTCTTGCTGCAGCTGCTGCGGACAATCCTGCAGGGCCTCCGCCAATGATTACGATATCATGATGTGTCATTTCTTTTCCTCCTATGCTTCTCCGGTGATCATCTCAGAGCCGGGCTGATTTTTGCAGATTTCTTCCATGGGGATTCCTGCCTCGCGGGACAGAATCTCCATAGTTCTGGGGGTGCAGAAGCCTGCCTGGCAGCGCCCCATTCCCTGACGCACCCTCCTTTTGATGCCGTCTAAGGATCTGGCGCCCAGGGTCCGGCGGATGCTGTCCACGATCTCGCCTTCGCTGACATTCTCACAGCGGCATACAATCGTTCCATAATCCGGGCGCTCCTTAATCAGCGCTGCCCGCTCCTCCCTGCTCATGGCAGAAACATGGGGGATGCCCTTTCTCGTGGCGATAAAATTCTCTTTCTTTGCGGCCTGTGCCTTCCCTGCAATCATCTCCGCCAGGTACACGCCGATAGCAGGCGCACTGGAAAGCCCCGGGGACTCAATGCCCGCCGCATCGTAAAAGCCTTCCGCCGCCTCACCGATGATAAATTCGTCATGGGCTTCATGGGCGCGCAGACCAGAGAAGGAGGTGATCACCTGACGGTAGGGAATGTTCTTTACTCCCCTGGCTGATTTCTCCGTAACCTCCGCCAGCTCCTTCGCCGTGGTGTAGGTTCCTTCTTTCTCCTCGATATCCGTGGCAGTAGGCCCGATTAAAAGGTTGCCGTGGATGGTGGGAGCTACCAAGACGCCCTTGCCGTATTTGCCGGGAAGCTGGAAGATAGTCTTGTCAACATGTTTTCCCGCCTCCTGATCTAACAGGCAGTAGTCACCCTTTCTGGGTACAATCTCAATCTTGTCTTCACTTACCATATTGTGGAACACATCCGCATAAACGCCTGCGGCATTGACCACAAACCGGGTGGTAATATCCTCTTTGCCCTTTACTGCCAGTTTATAGCCGCCTTCTATTCTGGTTATATCTGTCACTTCCGTAAGGAACTTAAACTCCACCCCGTTGTCGCAGGCATTCTCCGCAAGGGCAATGTTCAGATTAAAGGGGCAGACAATCCCGCCTGTGGGGGCAAACAGCGCCGCAACCACCTCGTCTGTAACATTGGGTTCCATAGCCCGCACTTCGTCACCGCTTATGATCTTCAGATCCGGAACGCCGTTGGCCACGCCCCTCTCATAGAGCGCCTGAAGGGCCGGTCTGTCCTCCTCCGCAAAACACAGAACCAGGGATCCGTTCCTGCGGAAAGGAAAATCCAGGTCTTTTGACAGTTCTCCCATCATGCGGTTGCCTTCCACGTTCATCTTCGCCTTCATGGAGCCCTCTGCCGCGTCATAACCTGCATGGACAATGGCGCTGTTGGCCTTGGAGGTCCCGGAACATACGTCCTCCGTTTTTTCCACCAGGCAGGTCTTTAACTGATACCTGGACAATTCCCTGGCCACCGCGGCTCCTGTCACGCCGCCGCCAATAATCGTTACATCATACTGCAATCCACTCATATCGTCGTCTCTCCTTTTTAATATACCGCTCCGGCTTACTCCGTCACAGTATTTCTACATGCTTTACACATACCATGCCTCGAATGCTTTCCAGGACATTGTGCCTTTTACTCCGGCTGTTTACCTCGATGCAGAGAATCGCATTGGGTCCTTCCCCCTTGATCTTACTCTTGCTCAGCTCGAAATTACAGATCTTCACTTCCATCTTGTGGAGCCTTTCCATAAATTCAGACACACACTGATTGTTGGGAAATTCAATGTAGAGATCAAACACCCTGGCATACATGTGAAGCGCGGCATCCAGCCTGGTCAGAATTTTTAATGTGATCATCACCAGGATTAACGTAATAAATGCGCCCTCTACGAAACCGATCCCCACTGCCAGTCCCAGACAGGCACACGCCCACAACCCTGCCGCAGT
>JAAWLV010000086.1 GCA_022798105.1 Hungatella sp. | reverse complement strand
AAGCGGAAAACACTCGGGGTGAGGCCCTCCTGTTTTCCTGGTCTCATCTCCACGGCATATATTCACCCGCCCGGCACACAGCCTGCCTCCCCTCGCTGGCAAAAGCAGAATTCGCAGGCTGAACCTTGCTCACTTAAAGTGTTTCCGGTAGGGGCGCGGGTTCGATGTTGTGGCGGAATGGCGGCTGTTTTATCGGCAGTAATGGTTGGTGTATCGTTATCGGGGCAAATCTGTTTATACGATTAGCCAGGCAGTCATAGAGTGTGTTGTCAGAGCCTGTAAATGTGGTAAATACGATGTTTTTATAATCTCCAATATTGTTGAGTGAAGGAGATATGATTGTGAACCCGAGAGAATCTGTCGGTTATGCATAAACCCTGTGTCGGCTCCATATCTTATAATAGCTCGTATAAAACTCCCGGAAAATGCGTGTTTTTATGGTTATCAGTATTTTATCAGGTAAGCTGTGCAAACGCCCATTCGTGTGTACGTACATGAAAAACCTGAATATACCGCTTTATGGAAGAACCTGAACATTGATATTATTTTCAATCCTACAGAGAGCTGTTTTCTAACCAGTCAGGAATACCGTCCAGCCAGCTAAATTTAGACCGGCGAATCCTGTTTTTGCCCGAGAGAATCTGTGTGGTGTCCGGGTGAATATATGCCGTGGAGATGAGACCAGGGAAAACAGGAGGGCCGCACCCCGAGTGTTTTCCTGCTTTGGGCTCATCGGAATGGTTGGCATATCTGAACCCGGACACCACACAGATTTTCTCGGGCCTACAACAGCATCGCCCCCACTCAACAATACAGCAACATGACGAATTTAAAGTTCCGGTTTATCCGGGTTAGGAAACGGGCAATATTAAGAAAGGGATTTTTGCATGAACTCACGGTCATGTAAAGGTCCTTTTTTATTCCGCAGGGTACGTGTTCTCAAAAGTAAAAATACTTCGGCATACTCCGCTTGGGATGGGCACTTTTTAGAATATTTGCATTGAAAGCGAAGGGTTTTTGAGGTAGAATAAAATCGAATTGTGTCTGAAAGGCTGAGGGTGTTGTCCGGTAATGTGAACAGGGAGAAGTATGGAAAGATTCTGGAAACGGTACGGAAGATATATAGGAGCGGGCGTTACGGTTACGGCGGCATTGGTCAGCGCCGCGGGTAGTTATCAGTATTATACCGGATATGTGGAAGAAGTGGTATATGAGCGGCTGTGGTCGTCTGTGTTATACAGCGTAATTCAGCTGTTTTTGTTTTCACCTACTGTGGACACAGGGGAAGCCACCCCTGTGCTGTATGAGGTTGGAAAGTGGCTGGCGCCGCTTTGCACGGCATACTGGTTATTCAGAGCGGCGGAGTCTGTGT
The DNA here is from genome assembly GCA_022798105.1 of Hungatella sp. Taxonomy (GTDB): domain Bacteria; phylum Bacillota; class Clostridia; order Lachnospirales; family Lachnospiraceae; genus UBA3402. The sequence goes on along the minus strand of JAAWLV010000086.1, from coordinate 10,924 downwards.
TCCGCCATAATGTGGCGGCGATAAAGCGAAGATTCTCCTCCGGTAAGCAGATTGTGGTGTTCGGATACCATGAGAGCAGCGAGCTGTTTATCCGGAAACTGAAAAAAGAGGACAGGCAGCTGCAGGTTGTCCTGGTGGCCCAGGGGGATTTGGAGAGGGAGAAACGGCTGAATCTGGAGAGAAGCGGGTTTCTGGTTTATCAGATGGATATCCTTGACCAGGAGCTTCTCTGGAGGGAGGACATCATAAGGAAGCTGTGTCTTCACAAGGCGGAGGAGATCGTCCTTTTTTATGAGGATCCCACCTGGAACTTTACCCTTTTAAAGTTTTTGGCAGACTGGGCGAAGAAGCAGGAGGATGCCTTTCAATACAAAAAGGGCAGGGAGCGATCCTGCTCCATATGGTGTGAGGATGCCACCATGAAAAAGATTATAGCAGACTACTACGACTCTTTGGAGGGGATCCGGCCGTGGAATCTGAATTTGTTTGACATGCCTGAGCTGACAGCTATGGAGCTGTTTAAGAAAGAGCCGCTGTATGCTAACTGTTTTCAGTGGGCCCTGGAGAATTGTGAGAACAGAGAAAAGTTTCTGGAGGTGGTTCCCCAGCCGCATATTTTGATAGCGGGCTTCGGAAGGTACGGGCAGGCTGTTTTAAAGTATGCCGTTTTGACAGGCACCTTAAGTTTTTGTTCCAGGGTAAAAAGACATGAAAAACTTCGGGTCACCATTATTGACAGTCAGGCCCAACGGTGCCGGGAGACGGTGGAGGCCGCGTATCCCAGGATAGACAGGATATGCCGGATCTCATACATAGACTCGGATATCGGAAGCGGGAGGATAGAGAAAGCCCTCTTTGACCTGCCCCGGATTACCTATACTGCCATTTGCTTTTCGGAACAGAGCCTCTGTGTAAAAGCCATGGAAAAAATCCGCACCTACCTTTCCATGGCCGAGATCTACGAGAGGGGCAGGGAGGATATGGAGCTTCAGGTACCCGTGGCCGTGCGGATGAAGACGGACGGGGCGGTGATCCGGTACTGGAATGAGCAGCAGGGGCAGAGTGCAGGGGTCTGCCGCGTATTTCCCTTCGGCGATAATCATGAGATCCTAACAAGGGAAAACGTGATAGGGTACAGGCTGGAAGCCCAGGCTAAGGCGTTCCATGAAAACTATAAGGAGATTCAAACCTGCATAACAGGGATCCGGCCTGAGGACGAGAAGAAGAAAGACCGGGAAGCGCTGTGGAACGAGCTGGATTTTGAGTCAAAAGAATCCTGCCGCGGGCAGGTTTTAAATAAACCGTATTTTCAGAAGCTGATAAAGGTTATGGGTGCCCTTCCGGACAGGGAAGCCATACTGCCTCTGGAGAAGACGGAATTTCTCAAAATGCTTTCCGCCTGCCCTTCGCTGGATATGCTGGCGGCCATGGAGCATGAGCGGTGGTGCGTTTTCTGCTACGCCACAGGGTATGGGGGATTCCATGAGGATCCCGGGGAAAAACGGAAGATCCATATGGTAAAGGCGGGGGATAAAACATACTACGGAAAGGTGCATAATTGCCTCATTGACAGCTGGGATCAGATGAAAGCGGATGAACGGGTTAACGCCACAGTGGTCTACGATGTGTGCGGTATTTACAGCTACAGCCAGGAGGATAAGATATAAAGCGGATAAATCGGGAGAAAAATCATGTATACTGCATTGGGAAATGACAAAAAGGTTTTTGGGGCAGAACACAAAAAGGCGGATTTAAAATCAGCGGTGAACGCATTTTTGGGCGAAAGCTGTGAGGATTTGCGGTTTTCCAGGGAAAAAAGTGCGGGGGAGGACCGGGAAAAGGGAGTCTTTTTGGGGACCAGTTTAAGAAAAAGGCAGATCCCCTACAACATGCAGATGGATATTGACAGGCTGTGCCTTGCACATGCGGCGGGCCGTTTTTTGGACTCAAAAACCGCCCAGGATGCGTTTGACGTGTATCTGTGCTATTTGGAGATGTTTGTGGGGGCAGGGGAAAGGTCAAGGCGGATCATAGAGCTTCTGTCAGAATCAGAAGCTGCCTCCGGCCCCCGTTTGATGAAGGACCAAAATTGTTTCGTCCATGCCGCCTGCATATTCCTTCTGGGGCTGGCAGCTTATGAAACCAACACCATATACCGGCAGGCATACAGAGATTTTTATCAGAAGGAGGAGTATGGGAAGGATTTTGGGGAGGCTCGGGGCCAGGACAAAAAAATGGCCCACCATTATCTGCAGTATTGGGGGCTTGCCTCCCTGTTCCACGGCATGGGGTATCCCTTTGAGCGGCCTTTTGAATTTAAAAAGCTGTTGGAGGAGCTGGGCTGCGGCATCACAGCCTCGTCCGTAGACGCGCTGGAGGCGGTTGCCATGCACCATAGCCTGTGTAAGAATTCCCCAGCCCTTTTTAAGGATGAAACGGATAAATCGCCTCTTGAACTAAACCAGCACCCTCTGGCTTACATGCTGATGCTGTGCAACAAGCAGCGGTGCCGGAACGGGACGGATGAGCGGGACGGCAAGAATAAGGAGACCATTCTTTCCGGCAGCAGTTTTATCCATCTGTACAATTTCGCGGCGGCGCTCAACGGCAGGTGGAAGATAGCCGATGAGTGGGGAAAGGCAGACGCCGGGAAACGGGAGGCACTGCTAAACGAAAAACGGAAGGACTTTGAAGAGGCTTTTGCAGAGTTGTCTCTGGAGTACAAGCTTTTCAACATATGCCAGGTCAAAAGCTTTGGAAAATACCTGGACAGGATTGGCTGCTTTTACGCGGACCGGCCTGTGGATTATGAGATACTGGACGCTTTTTCTGCGGAAGATATGGCAAAAATCGGCCCTATGGAGCATGGAAGCTGGCTGCGGGAGCATTATGATATGGGCTGGAAGTATACGGCCGATGAAAATATTTCAAAAGACCGGAGGGAGTTATTGAGGGTCCACTGTGATATGGTGCCCCATGAGCTTATGGGGGACGGGCAGGTCATTACAGACGAGATAGTCATGAAAAATTATGACAGGCTGAATAAAAGGGAGCAGGATAAAGACATAGAGCCTATGAATGCCATGCTTTTGCTGCTGAGAATGTATGACGGCCTGCGGATTTATAAGTTGGAAAAAAAGGGGGAGGAGGGCTTATACAGATGACACCCGAACAGAAAGAGGCAAGAAAAAGGTCTGCGGAATCAGGCAATATCAGGTGGATAAAGGATCATTGCCTTCGTGACAAGGACGAAAATGAGGACTTTCTATTTATCAGCTACAAAAGCGATGATTTTCAGCAGGTGTTAGAAGACATTGTGTACAAGCTGTGTAAAGAGTACGGCCTGAAGGTGTATTTTGACGCGTCCTTTGACGACAATTCAGAATCATGGGTTACACAGTTCTATGAGAACATCCAATCCCAGAGATGTAAAGGCATGCTGATGTTTTTAAGCGACGCATACCATGCCAGCTACGCAACCTTGATGGAGCTGATGGCAAGCCAGACGAAAATGGCCGGCGGAAATCCCTACAAAGATCTTTTTGTGCTGCCGGTTACCTTAAGCCCGTTTACCCATGTGTACAGCGAGGAGAATACGGGGCTTGGCACCATGCGGTATAAGGACGGCACAACCAACGGGCTGTGGAAGAAGGAACTGGATCTTTTTAACATCCTGTACCGCGCAATGATAAAAAAGGAAATGGTGGACGGGGATGACGGAATATATAACCGGAGCGGCGAGAGGAACCCGAAGCCGTATTTGGAAGAGACAGACCGGGATAAGGCGGAAGGAAAGCTGTTTTTGAATAAGACCATGTGCTGCGCTGTTATGGATGAGATACTGGAGAAGCTTGATGTAAACGGTCTTGACGGAGGCAACAAGGAATATGTTAAGGCGATCCATGATAAATTAATAAGCGCAGGCATTTCCACGGTGTTTGGGCAGAGGGATGCATGCGGCAGTCAGGATACATGCGGCAGCCGTCAAGTGCATGACAAAGCCTTTGACAACCGACAGCAGGCAGCAAAATATCCCCATATAACAGGCGGACCAGGCTCCGGTGCAGAGTATTTCCGGGATTCTATAGGGGACTTTGAGCAGGATTTTACAAAACTGACGGCAGAGTACAAAAAATTCTGGCAGGATTCAGGCAATACAGGCAAAACTCCGCCGATCCGTATGGAGATTTACCTGACATTCCATGACGGTTTCCCGAAAAGCCATACCATAAAGGGCAGGAAATGGAAGCGGATATTTACCGAGATGATGGAGTATTTTTATCAGATGTCGGGGGAGGCCTATTATAGCTATGCGGGAAACCTGTGCAGCCGGGCAGGCATAGCAGAGCCTGCGATTATTGACGCGGGGACTTACCGCGATAAAATTAAAGATAAGGAGCGCTATACCCGCGTGGGGCAGGGGCAGTATTATTTCTTTAACTCCTACAGTGCAAAGAATCTGATAAAGGCGGTTGTGAAGCATATTGCCATGTACTGCGGGTATCTGAAATCGGTGAAGGGAAATAAGGGCGCGGATCTTTCGAACGTGTCTGTGGAGTATAAAATCCATGACCCGGAGGCACAAAAGCTTATGACAGACATCAAGGGCGCAAGAGACTCGCTTTCTGCCAGTGAAGGTGAGGAGACGGCTTTTGAACCGGAGGCGTTTTCCGGGTTTATCTACCGCTTTAAACAGATCTCAGCCAGACACAAGGAGGATTGGAAAAGCAGGTGTCCGGGCAACACGCCGCCGATTCCTTTTTCCCGTATCAGCCTACACATGCCGGAGGGGATTACAGAGAAGGCAAAGGTTACAGCTGACAACTGGAAGCCTCTGTTTCGGGGGATGATGGATGAATTTTGCCGGTTTACCGGCGGAGATTACTGTGAATGGCGCAGCTGTGACGAGGAAAAGAAGGGGATTAAGATGCCCCTGGTGGTTTCAGGGAGGGACTTTTCGGACAGGGATATCTGCCATAAGCGCTATGAGCCCATTGAAAACGGAAAATACTATTTTTACAACAATTACGGTGTGCCGGAGCTTTTAGCAGCAATGTGGAGCGAGCTGGAACGGTATGTTGACTTTGTAAACGGCGCCAGAGGCACCCGGGCAGAAGCCCGGCAGGTGAAGATCTCCTTCTCCCTTCCAAAGGGGGAATACGCGGATATGTTTTCGTAAAAGGGGCAAGTACCGTTACGGAGGTCAAAGCATATGCCCCATCGCCGCAGGCGATTTTAAATGGGCTTATGCGGTTACGTTCACAGGGCACCTGTGAACAGTAACCTTAATCGAAAGAGGATATTGGAAAGTCTTACATTACCCTTGTAATTTTACTTTGTTTTCTTTATAATAGAATGGAAGTAAGGTGTCAGAACTTGTATCAAAAGTAATATTTTGTAGGAAGGAATCAAGATGAGCAACGAACAAGAGTTAAAACAGAAAATACTGATCGTAGATGACTCAGAGATGAACCGGGCAATTTTGACTGACATGCTCGAAAGCGAATATGAGATTATCGAAGCGGAGAACGGCAGAGAGGCTGTTAATCTCATAGAGAAACATGGAACAGAACTTTCGGTTATACTTCTTGATATCGTGATGCCCGAGATGGACGGTTTCGGGGTTTTGGATGTCATGAACAGGCGCCACTGGATTGAAGATATCCCGGTTATCATGATATCTTCAGAGAGCGGATCCTCTCATATGAAGAGGGCTTATGAACTGGGAATTACCGATTATATCAGCAGGCCTTTTGATGTTACGGTAGTCCACCGGAGGGTGGTCAATACCATTATGCTGTATGCGAAGCAGAAGAAGCTGGCTGCTCTTGTTATGGAACAGATAGATGAAAACGAGAAGCAGAGTACGCTGATGATTGACATCCTGAGCCATATTGTGGAATTTAGGAACGGCGAGAGCGGGCTTCATGTACTGCATATCCGGGTATTGACGGAACTGATTTTAAAACATCTGGTGGAGATTACGGACAGATATCCCTTTAAGCTGGAGGAGATCTCCATGATCAGCACTGCCTCCGCCCTTCACGATATCGGAAAGATCTCCATTCCGGGTGAGATCCTTAATAAACCGGGACGTCTCACAAAAGAAGAGTTTGACATTATGAAGACTCATACGACCATCGGTGCGGAGATGCTTGAGAACCTGGCATTCCATCAGGATGAGCCTCTTGTAAAGGAGGCATATGCCATCTGCAGGTGGCACCATGAGAGATATGACGGACGGGGATATCCCGACGGCCTTAAGGGAGATGAGATTCCCATTTCTGCCCAGGTGGTTGCTTTGGCCGACGTCTATGACGCACTTACCAGCGAGCGGGTTTACAAGAAGGCCTTTCCACATGAGGAGGCGGTCCGCATGATCTGCAACGGCGAGTGCGGTACCTTTAATCCTCTGATTTTGAAATGCCTCAATGATATTGCAGATATTCTGCAGGAGAAACTTGGGAGCGTGACTCCGGGGAGGACTAACGAGCAGGAACTGCAGGAGATTCTGGAGGATAAGCTTCACCCCAAGGAGAATTCCGCTTCCGAGAGGACGCTGCAGCTTTTGGAGAGGGAGCGGATGAAATGCAGCTTCTATGCATCCATGTCCAATGAGATACAGTTTGAGTACAGTATGCTTCCGCCTATGGTTACTTTGTCCGCATGGGGGGCGGAGAAGCTTCAGCTTCCGGAGACCATTATGGATCCCTTTAAAGAAGGCAGCCCCATATTCTCCATTATAGGGCAGGGGGACATAGAAGAGCTGTCCCACATTTTGAGGGAGACTTCCCCCCAGGAGCCGGTGGTGAGATACGACTGTAAAGTACAAATCAATGGGGAATCCAGATGGGCCCGGGTTGTGTGTCAGGCTCTGTGGTCCTTGGATGAGGAGCCTCAGTTCACAGGGGCCATCGGAAAAGCGGTTGATATCCACGACTCGAGGATGCGCATGGATGCCCTGGAAAAGATGGCATCCCATGATCCCATGACAAAACTTCTCAACTATGATTATGCCAAGACACGGATCGGAGAGCGGCTGAAAGTCGGAGGCGGCAAAAAGTATGTACTGATGCTCATAGATGTGGACGGAATCAAGAAAGCCAACGACAAGGGCGGAAGGGAATTTGGCAACCAGGTCCTTATCCATGTGGCTGAAAGGCTCAGGGGGATTCTGGGCGAGGACGAGATTGCCGCCAGAATCAGCGGAGATGAGTTTTTATTCCTGGCAAAGTGCGATTCAACCATGGAGGAAGCAGCAGAGAGAATAGCCGGAGCCGTTGAGGGGGACTACGAAGATTTTCAGATATCCATATGTATAGGAATGGCCGGTACGAACCATATGGGCATTGATTATGACGTCTTGTTCCACGGGGCAGACGCGGCTTTGTGCGCAGCTAAAAAGAAGGGGTTTGGACAGAAGATGAGTTATCTGGAACTGATATCTGAAAAGCAGGAGGAAAAGCTATGAGCTTGAAAGAATGTTACATATCTCTGGAAGGAGACTATGAGGATGCATTGAGCCGTCTCCGCAGCGAGAGGCTGGTTCAGAAATTCGTACTGAAATTTTTAAATGACGGAAGTTATGATCTGCTGTGCAAATCCCTGGAGGCGGGAGAGTATAGCGAGGCTTTCCGGGCTTCCCACACCATCAAGGGCGTGTGCCAGAATTTAAGCTTTACCAAACTGTATAAATCCAGCCATCAGCTGACGGAGGCTTTGCGCAACGGATGGAGCGAAGAGGCAGGAGGGCTGGTGGAACAGGTGAAGGCAGATTATGAGCAGACGGCAGGAGCCATCCGCAATCTGCAAAAAGAGCTGGAAGGATGAAATATGAAAGATAAGACCACACGTTTTTTATCTGTCAGCGCTGTGGGAATATCCGTTATCTGTGCCATGGTATTTTCGTTTCTGGCATTCTATATGAATAAGCAGAGCAAGGATACCATCTCAGACGTGGGAACCATCTACATGACAGGTATGAACGACAGGATTTCCATACATTTTCGGACAACCATCGAACTGAGGCTGTCACAGGTGGAGGCTCTTGTGCAGGAGTGTCCGCCTCAGGAAGGCGCTAAAGAGAGGGAGAATCTGATTTACAGCGCAAAGGCCAGGGGATTTAACCATCTGGCCATCTGTTCGGAGGCTGGGGAGCTTGAGATGCTTTATGGCGATCCTGTTTATGCGAAGGATGTGGAGCCGTATCTGCAGTCATTGAGAAAGGGAGAGAAAAAGATTGCGGTGGGAACCGACTCCCTGGGAAATGATCTGATTCTCATGGGGATCCCGGCCAGTTATGCTATGGCTGACGGAAGTGACAGCATATCGCTGGTGGCCGCGCTTCCCGTGGATTATATAAAAGATATCCTTGCTCTGGATGAGAACAATACCCTGGTTTATTCCCACATTATCAGAAAAGACGGAAGTTATGTCATCCGGAGCGGGGATGCGTTCAGGGACAGTTATTTTCAGCGGATCCGGGAGCTGTTCGAGGAAAACAGGGTGGATGAAGCGGAGAAGTATGTGCAGGAACTGGCAGGCGCTATGGAGCGCAATGAGAATTATTCCAGCATCCTTGATGTGGGAAGCGATCGCCGCCATATGTACTGCGCGAAACTTCCCTACTCAGAGTGGTACCTGGTTACGATTATGCCTTACGGTGCATTGAACGAGACCGTAGGGCAGCTGAACAGGCAGTGGGGATATATGGTTTTCGGCTGCTGCAGTATCGTATTGTGTGTGCTTTTGTCTGTTTTTATCAGGTACTTTCACCTGACCAGGGCTCAGCTTACGGCTTTGGACGAGGCCAGAAAGGAAGCCATCGCCGCCAATAAAGCCAAGAGTGAATTCCTGTCCAACATGAGCCACGATATCCGGACGCCTATGAATGCCATTGTGGGTATGACGGCCATAGCGTCGGCCAATATTAACAATATGCAGCAGGTTCAAAACTGCTTAAAGAAGATCACTCTGTCCAGCAGGCATCTGCTGGGGCTGATTAACGATGTTTTAGATATGTCTAAGATCGAGAGCGGAAAGATGACGCTGAATATGGATCAGGTATCCCTCAGGGAGGTAATGGACAGCATTGTAAATATCGTACAGCCTCAGGTCAAAACAAAGAATCAGCAGTTTGAGGTGATTATCCGCGATATCTCTGAGGAGAATGTGTGCTGCGACAGCGTCCGCCTGAACCAGGTGCTGCTGAATCTTCTGTCCAATGCCATTAAGTTTACGCCTGACGGCGGGGCTGTCAAGGTTGTTTTGTACCAGGAGGAGTCCCCTAAGGGAGAGGGCTATGTGCGGAACCAGATTACGGTGGAAGATAACGGCATCGGCATGACAGAGGAATTTCGGGCCAGGATTTTCGAGTCCTTTGCCAGGGAAGACAGTCTGCGGGTTCACAAGACCGAGGGAACCGGTCTGGGGCTTGCCATAACCAAGTACATCGTGGATGCCATGGAAGGGACCATCAGGGTGGACAGCCAGCAGGGAAAGGGAACCAAGTTCTATGTGACCCTGGATATGGAAAAGGCAAAGGTGGAAGAGGAGGAGATGATACTGCCCCAGTGGAATATGCTGGTGGTGGACGACGACCGGCTGCTGTGTGAGAGCGCGGTGGCCTCCCTGGAGAGTATCGGTGTAAAGGCGGAGTGGGCTTTAGACGGCGAGAACGCCGTAAAGCTGGTGGAACAGCGTCACTTAGAGCATCGGGATTTCCAGATTATTCTTATGGACTGGAAACTGCCGGGAATTGACGGGATCGAAGCCAGCCGCAGGATCCGCAGGAAACTGGGGGAGGATATTCCCATTATCCTTATTTCGGCCTACGACTGGAATGAGATCGAGCAGGAGGCAAGGGATGCAGGCATCAGCGGGTTCATCTGTAAGCCGCTGTTTAAATCCACTTTGTTTTACGGGCTTAGACAGCACATGGAGACTTTTGAAAACGGCAACGAAGAGAGGGGCAGAGGCGGCGACAGCCTTCAGGGCCGCCGGGTGCTGGTGGCTGAGGATAATGAGTTAAACTGGGAGATTGCCTCTGAGCTTCTGTCAGATCTTGGGCTTGAGCTGGAGTGGGCGGAGGACGGACAGATCTGCCTGAATATGTTTGAAAGCTCCGAACCCGGATACTATGATGCGGTTCTTATGGATCTGCGCATGCCTGTGATGAACGGGTATGAGGCGGCAGTGGCCATCCGGAAGACAGAGCGGGAGGACAGAGACATCCCGATTATTGCCATGACGGCGGATGCTTTTACAGAGGACAGAAAGAAATGCTTAGAGGCCGGCATGAATGCCCATATGGCAAAGCCTATTGATGTGAAAGAGGTATCCCGGCTTTTGGAGAAGTATATGAAACATTAGAGGATTATAAAAAGGGTGGCGGTATTTGCCATCCTTTTTACATGATTGGATTTCATTTAATGGGAATTGAAGCTTTCCCTTTTCAATTCCAACAAAATCCGATATAATATGAGAGTCAGGAGCAGACGAGTGAGCACTCCTTATTTGGAAGATGCACACTTGGGACAGGCTTAACCAGTTTAGGCTTGTGTCACAGGTGTGTAAACACCTGAGAAAGGAGGATGAGGTCATGATTTTCCTTTAATTGAAGGGCATTTACCATGCACATTTATATTGAAATCCGTTTAAAAGCTGATTTGCCGTCATGCTTCGATTCGGTAAAGGGGTGTAACATCTACCGTTTTAAAATTATAGGGGACGAGACAGAGATAGAAGCGGAATTTTTTAGATCCTTAAGAACGATTTCTTGCGCAAAATGGCAAAATAATGGAATTGCTGTATTGTTGAGTGAGTGAAGTTGGGGCGGATTTGGTCGTGGGGCCAGGGAGTGAAGGCAGGCTGTGTGCCGTTCGTGTTCAGATATGCCAAGCATTCCGATGAGCCCTTAAAGCAG
>JAAWLV010000085.1 GCA_022798105.1 Hungatella sp. | reverse complement strand
CGGCCTGCGAATTCTGATTTTGCCAGGGAGGGAAGGCAGGCTGTGTGCCGGGCGGGTGAATATATGCCGTGGAGATGAGACCAGGAAAACAGGAGGGCCGTACCCCGAGTGTTTTCCGCTTTAAGGGCTCATCGGAATGCTTGGCATATCTGAACACGAACGGCACACAGCCTGCCTTCACTCCCTGGCCCCACGACCAAATCCGCCCCATTTGCCCACTCAATAATACAGCAAATTGTTTTAAGATCCTAAATTTATACGACATACATGCAGACTTATCTGAACGGTTACAAACCAGCGGATAAATCGTAAGGGAATTGAAAGTGGAAAAAAACACAGGATTGTGATAGAATCGGATATTATATTTATTTAACGTTCAGGAGGAAGCTATGGAAAACAAGAAGAAGATCATATTAACCGGGGACAGGCCCACAGGGCGGCTTCATGTGGGGCATTATGTGGGGTCTTTAAAGCGGCGGGTTCAGCTGCAGGATTCCGGCGAGTTTGAGGATATTTTTATTATGATTGCCGACGCTCAGGCTCTGACGGACAATGCTGATAACCCGGAGAAGGTGCGCCAGAATATTATCGAGGTGGCCCTTGATTACCTTTCCTGCGGCCTGAATCCTGAAAAATGCACCCTGTTTATCCAGTCTCAGATTCCGGAGCTGACGGAACTTACATTTTACTACATGAACCTGGTGACCGTGTCCAGGCTTCAGAGGAATCCTACGGTGAAAAATGAGATCAAGCTGCGCAACTTTGAGGCCAGCATTCCGGTGGGCTTTTTTGCCTACCCTATCAGCCAGGCGGCGGATATTACGGCGTTTAAGGCCACTACGGTTCCGGTGGGAGAGGATCAGCTTCCCATGATTGAGCAGACCAGGGAGATTGTCAGGAGTTTTAACCATATTTACGGGGAGGCTCTGGTGGAGCCGGACGTGCTTCTGCCGGACAATAAGGCGTGCCTGCGGCTGCCGGGGATTGACGGCAGGGCTAAGATGAGCAAGTCTTTAAATAACTGTATCTACCTATCCGACACGGAGGAGGATGTGAGAAAGAAGGTTATGAGCATGTTTACGGATCCCAACCACCTTAAGGTTCAGGATCCGGGGAACGTGGAGGGCAATCCGGTGTTTATCTATCTGGATGCCTTCTGCAAAGACGAACACTTTGACAGGTTCTGGCCGGAGTACAAAAATCTTGACGAGGTGAAAGCTCACTATACAAGAGGCGGACTGGGGGATGTGAAGGTTAAAAAGTTCCTGAATCAGGTGCTCCAGGACGAGCTGGCTCCCATCCGGGCGAGAAGGAAGGAGTATGAGAAGAATATTCCTGAGGTTTACCGGATCTTAAAAGAGGGAAGCATAAAGGCCCGGAAAGCGGCGGCTCAGACTCTGGCGGATGTGAAAGCTGCCATGAAGATCAATTATTTTGACGACGAGGAACTGATCCAGGGCCAGGCCGAAAGGTTTAAGGCTGAAAACCAGCCGGGGGAATAGGAAATATGAGACGATGGAGAAAAGCGGCGGGGGCGGTTATAGCCATATGCCTTGCAGTGAGTGTTCCTGTTAAAGCCGCGCCGGCAGGGCCCGGGGCCGGCAATGAGGCACCCGGTGCTGCTTCTGCGGCAAAGCCGGAGATCCGGTCGGAGGGAGCGGTGGTTATAGACGGCCTGACGGGAAACATCCTGTACGGGAAGAATGAGAGAGAACGGTTTTATCCTGCCAGCACTACCAAGCTGATGACGGCCATGCTGGTTCTGGAGCGGACCAATTTAAATGATACGGTGACCTTTTCCAGATCCGCCACCACCAATCTGGAGGCGGGAGCAGTGTCTTTGAACCTGACGGAGGGGGACAGGCTGACTGTGGAGCAGTGCCTGTATGCCCTTCTGTTAAAATCAGCCAACGAGGTGGGCAACGGCCTGGCGGAACATGTGTCAGGAAGTGTCAGCGGTTTTGCGGAACTGATGAATCAGAAGGCAGCCGGCCTTGGATGTACAGGAACCCATTTTGCCAATCCTCACGGGCTCAATGACAGCAATCATTACACGACGCCTTATGATATGGCTCTGATCGGCAGAGCGGCGTTTCAGAATGAGACCCTGTGTAAGATTGCCACCACCACCAGCTATCAGTTTCCGGCCACCAAAAACGGGGAAGCCAAGACCATAACCATGGGCCACAAGATGATATATCCCACGGATTCCAGATATTACCAGGGAATCATCGGGGGAAAGACCGGTTACACGTCCCTGGCAGGCAACACGCTGGTGACAGGGGCAGAGAGGAACGGAGTCCGGCTTATTGCCGTGGTGATGAAGAGCAAGTCCACCCACTATGAGGACACCAGAGCCCTTCTTGATTATGGGTTTTCGCTTCTGGGGCAGAACGGCCGGACAGATGGGACGGGCAGTGTAAACGTTCAGGGGCCGGGTGCCGTTACGCCCCCGACGGAGCAGGGGACGGCGGACGGTTTAAAGGGCCCGGGTATGGCCCCGGCTCCTGCGGTAAAGGCCGGATGGGTTAAGGATGCTGAAGGCTGGTATTACATAAAGCAGGACGGAAGCAGAGCAGCGGGAGAGTGGCTGAACATCGATCAGGTAGATTACTGGATTGACAGCAACGGATATATGGCCACAGGATGGCGGCAGTTTACCAACGGGGCCTGGTACTATTTCCGCTCCAGCGGAGCTATGGCTGTCAATTACTGGACAGAGGATAAGGGAAAGTGGTTTTATCTGGGAAGCCAGGGGGCTATGCTGAGCAGCACAAAGACGCCGGACGGATATACACTGGGAGCGGACGGTGCGTGGATTCCGTGACCACAGAAGGGAAACATAAAAAGAGATATGCTGTTGATGCCTGGGGCACAGACAGCATATCTTTTTTATTTTGTAGGGTGCGTCCTACAGAGTAAAAAATCCTCCGGGCCATCGCCTTCGCAGCGGAGAGGAATCCTGCCGCGAACGCGATTGGCCGCAGGCAGAGAATCCTTCTGGCAGGGCAGCGCCGCAATGCCTGTAACGGGCATTTGGAGCGCATCCGCCGGAGGTTCACCGGGCTCTCTGGTGTTAAGAATCCCTATGCCTAAGAGTCAAGAGGGGACAGCGGAGCCGGTTTGTCACTGATGTGGTTGTCATACATTTCCGGTGAGGGAAACGCATATTCGCTGTTGTCCATTCGGAATGCCATGACATCTTCTACGGAACACTTGAGAATGGTGCAGAGTACGCCTATGGTGTGGGTGGAGACATACTGGTTGTTTTTTAGGCGATTGATTTGACCGGAACTGAAACCGTAGTATTTGATCAGGCGGTATTGACTGATATTTTTTTCTTTCATTGTTTTCCATAATGGATCATAAATAATCATTGGTACAACCTCCTCCTTAATTCTTATTTAAACCCTGCCTCCTGCCATAAGTATATTGTCCATAACTGGCATATAATGGAATAAATGGTAATATATGGATATTTCCGGGGATTTTGGGATTCTTGGCTTGACGGGGAACCTGGAGATTGTGTATGATAAAGAACAGGAGATGAGGATATGAAAGAAAAGCTGTATACCATAGAGCTTAACGATGCGCTGGCATCGGATGATGAGTGCCCTTTTTGCTGGCTGGAGCGCAAGCTTGAACAGGAAGCCCTTCAGTTTGTCCTGGGGTCTTCCTATATGGAGAGTGATATTCGGGACAAGACGGACAAGGCCGGCTTCTGCCGTCAGCACACGAAAGCCATGTATGACTACGGCAACAATCTGGGAAACGCATGGATTTTTAAAACCAGGCTGGCCTGGCTTCGGGAGGAGCTAAAGGGACAGATGGAAGGGTTTTCCCCTCAGACGCCGGCTCTTTTTGGAAAGTTTAAAAAGAGTGAGGGACAGGAGTGTTCTTTAAGCGCCTGGATCCGCCGGGAGGAGGGACACTGCTATATATGCGGGCGTGTGGAGGAGATTTATGGGCGGGTGCTGGATACCTTTGTCCATCAGGTAAAGCATGAGAAGGAATTCTTGGAACTGGTTAAGAGGTCAAAGGGGTTTTGCATCCACCATTTTGCCGATTTGGTTCAGGTGTGCGACAAAAAGCTGGGGAGTAAGGAGAAAGAACAGCTGTTTCCCATGCTGTTTGAGCAGATGAATCGGGAGCTTTCGCGGATGCAGGAGGATATAGACTGGCTTATTGAAAAGTATGATTACAGAAACGCGGATAAAAGCTGGAAAAATTCCCAGGACGCGGTGCAGCGAACCATGCAGAAAATTACGGGAGGCCATCCGGCGGATCCGGTGTTCAGAAACCAGAGTTAAGTATAATTTTGTATGCAGAGGATCATACTACCTTCAGAAAACGAAAAGTTAGGAGGTAGCTGCCATGCAGAATTTCAAGGACAGCGAGACAGTAAAAAATCTGATGAGGGCGTTCGCCGGCGAGAGCCAGGCACGGAACCGGTATACCTTTGGGGCGCAGATGGCCAGGAAGGAGAAGCTGCCGGTTATTGAGGCGGTGTTTCAGTTTACAGCCGGCCAGGAGAAGGAGCACGCGGAGATTTTCTATAATTATATGAAGGAACTGTCAGGGGAGACCATCCATATAGACGGCGGGTATCCGGTAAATATCTCTCAGAATATTGTAGATCTGCTGAGGGCGGCCAGACACAATGAGTATGAGGAACACGATACGGTCTACAAGGCTTTCGGCGACAAGGCCAAGGAGGAAGGCTTTGAGGAGATCGGCAGGGTGTTCCATCAGATCGGCGCCATTGAGAAGATTCACGGCGACCGCTTCCAGCTGTTTGCGGATCTTTTGGAAAGCGGCAGGCTGTTTGCGGCAGATGTATCCACCGGCTGGATGTGTTTAAACTGCGGCCATGTGCTGACAGGGCCGAAGGCACCGGGGATGTGCCCGGTGTGCAGCCATGAGCAGGGATATTTTATCCGTCTGGAGTTGGCCCCTTATACTAAAATGTAAGTTTTCGGAGCGGTTTTACAGGGAGCAGACATGTGGAAATTGATGATGGCAGCGGGGGCGGCAGTATTTGGATGCTGTCTCCGCTCCGCTTATGAGCGGAAAAATTTTGCGGTTGATGTGTATGAAATCCTGTCAGAAAAAGTAACCAGGGAGAGAACCTTTGTATTTCTCTCAGACCTTCACGATAACTGCTTCGGCCCCAACCAGGAGAGGCTTTTAGCCGCCATTGACAAAGTCCGTCCTGACGGAGTGCTTATAGGCGGGGATATGATGGTGGTGAAAAAAGAGGCGGATCTGGAAGCCGCCCTCTTTCTGGCAGGGAAGCTTGCAGAAAAATATCCCGTATTCTACGGAAACGGAAACCATGAGAGCCGCATGGACAGAAAACGGGGACTTTACGGGGATACGTATGATGTGTTTGTAACGAGGCTGAGGGAAGCGGGGGTGTGTCATCTGTCGGACGAGAGCGTTGTGTTTGACGATGAAGTGCGCATAAGCGGGCTGGACGTGGACAGGCCTTACTATGATAAACGTGTTCCCTCTGACAGGATGGAGGTGTCCTACATAGAAAAGCGTCTGGGAAAGGCGGCAGAGGACAGGTTTCAGATTCTTCTGGCCCACTCCCCGCTTTTTTACAGGACTTACGGCAGGTGGGGGGCTGACCTGGCTCTCTGCGGCCATTTTCACGGGGGGACAATCCGGCTTCCCTGGGTGGGAGGGCTTATGACGCCTCAGTTCCACTTTTTTGAGAAGTGCTGCGCAGGCCGCCTGAATGAGGGAGGAAGGGATGTGATTGTCAGCAGAGGTCTGGGAACCCACTCCATCAATATAAGGCTTCATAACCAGGCGGAGCTTGTGGTGGTGAAGCTGTTACCCTTTGGGAAGAGGCAATAAAGCGACGGAGACAAAGCCGTAAAAAGGGCGGCAGGGATTTACAGAACGGGATATGTCTGATATACTTTGCCTTACAGGATGCCCTGCGGCCAGGCAAAGCGGCAGGCTTAAAATAAGGGACGATATTGGCAAAAAAGGGCCGGGAGACGAAGAGTATGGCAGGAATTTCCTACAAGCTGGATAATTTTGAGGGACCTTTGGACCTTCTGCTTCATCTGATTGAAAAGAATAAGGTAAGTATCTACGATATTCCCATAGTGCTGATTACCCAGCAGTATCTGGATTATGTAAGCCATATGGAGACGGAGGATTTAAACGTGGTCAGCGAATTTCTTGTGATGGCGGCCACGCTCATTGATATTAAGTCCAAAATGCTTCTGCCTGCCCAGGTCAATGAGGAGGGTGAGGAGGAAGACCCCAGGGCGGAGCTGGTTGCCCGCCTTTTGGAGTATAAGATGTACAAATGCATGGCCCAGGAACTTCTTACGCTGGAGGAAGGGGCAGCCAGGCACTTATTTAAGGTCTCCACAGTTCCCCGTGAGGTGGCGGAGTACCAGCCGCCGGTGGATCTGGACGAACTGTTGGGAGATCTGAATCTGGCCAAGCTTCAGGCTGTCTTTGAGTCGGTGATAAAGCGAAGGGCGGACAAGATAGACCCGATCCGAAGCCGGTTCGGCACTATCCGAAGGGAACCTGTCAGTCTGGAAAACAGGATTAAGAGCGTGATGGATTATGCCAGGAGCCACAGGAAATTCAGCTTCCGCCATCTTCTGGAGCGGCAAGGGGACAAGCTGGCGGTGGTGGTCACGTTTCTGGCAGTGCTGGAGCTGATGAAGATGGGAAAGATTCACCTGACCCAGGAGAACCTGTTTGAGGATATGAATATAGAGACTCTGGAGCCGGAAGGGGAGAGCGGGGAGCTTGACCTGGAGGGACTTGACGATTTTGAAGGGTAAGGATAAGGATGAGTGACAGAAAACAGAAGAGGGAAGAAGCCGTGGTGGAGGCAGTGCTGTTTACCATGGGGGAGTCGGTGGAGGTTCGGCAGCTGGCAGCCGCCATAGAGAAGAGCGAGGAGGAAGCCAGGGACACGGTCCGCCGGCTTATGCAGCGGTATGACAGGGACAAGCGGGGGATTCAGATTATAGAGCTGGACGGATGCTATCAAATGTGCACCAGGATGGAGTACTATGAGAACCTGATTCGGGTGGCAGCCACGCCGAAAAAGCATGCGCTCACAGATGTGGTTCTGGAAACCTTGTCCATCATCGCTTATAAGCAGCCGATTACAAAGCTGGAGATTGAGAAGATTCGGGGAGTGAAATCAGACCATGCGGTGAACCGTCTGGTGGAGTACAATCTGGTCCAGGAGGTAGGACGGTTAGACGCGCCGGGCCGGCCGGCGCTGTTTGCGACCACGGAGGAATTTTTAAGAAGGTTCGGGATCGGATCCAAGGAGGATCTTCCGGACATGGATCCGGTGCAGGCCGAGGAGATCCGAAACGAGGTGGAAGAAGAACTGAAGCTGCACATGGAAGAAGGAAGCAGGGACTAAAGGAGGAAAATCATGGAAAAGCCAGTGGGAATCGTAACGGACAGCCACAGCGGGATTTCACCGGAGGAGGCAGAAAAGCTGGGGATCCTGGTGCTGCCCATGCCGTTTTACATAGACGGCCAGTGCTATTATGAAGATGTGACACTGTCAAGGGAGGAGTTTTTTGAAAAGCTGGATTCGGGCGCGGAGATCACCACGTCCCAGCCTTCCCCCGGGGAGGTGATGAAGCTGTGGGACAAGGCCCTTGAGCGTTTCAGCGAGATCGTATATATGCCTATCAGCAGCGGACTCAGCGGCTCCTGCGCCACGGCTGCGGCCCTGGCACAGGATGAGCCCTACGAGGGAAAGGTGTTTGTGGCGGATCACGGCCGGGTGTCCACCCCGTTGCACCGGCTGATTCTGGATGCGGCAGAGCTTATAGGAGAGGGATATTCGGGAAAGGATATTCGGGATATCCTGGAGGCTTCAAGGGAGGATATGGAGATTTACATAGGGGTGGATACCCTGGAACACCTGAAAAAAGGAGGCAGGATCACCCCGGCAGCGGCTCTTTTAGGCACGGTGCTGAATATTAAGCCTGTTTTAAAGCTGGACGTGGGGATGCTGGATTCCTATAAGAAGTGCCGGGGATTCGGGAAGGCCAAGAAGGCCATGATTGAGGCCATGGAGCATGATATAAACACCAGGTTTAAGGAGTATAAAGACCGGGGGGAACTGTACCTGCTGGCTGCTTCCAGCGCGTCCGGGCAGGAGACCGAGCAGTGGGTGAAGGAGATTGAGGAGGCGTTTCCGGGTATGGAGGTTATGTGTGACAACCTGTCTCTGGGCGTGTCCTGTCATGTGGGTTATGGAGCCCTGGGCATCGGGTGTTCCTGCAAACCCAGGAGGAAGCTATGAGATTATTTCTGACCAGCAGCCCCTGCAGCCCTTACCCGGGAAGAGACGGACAGACCCTCTATGGCTACAGTAAGGAAAACGGATTTTTGCGGCGGTTTAGGGAGGGATGGGAGCCGGGCTGCAGCTGCCTTATGATAAGCTCCGATCCCAGGGCCTTTGGCCATAACGACAAGATGCGCAGGGAGTTTGAGGGATTTTTTGAAGTCAGCGGTATTCCTGTGTCCCGGCTGGTGATGTGCGACGAGCGAAATATGGAGCAGGTTTCCGGTCTTCTTGCAGACAGTCCCATGGTGATCCTTGCAGGCGGGCATGTGCCCACCCAGAATGCATTTTTCAGGCAGATGGGGTTAAAGGAACTCATGGAGACCTATGAGGGGACAATCATGGGAATCAGTGCCGGGACCATGAACTGCGCGGGGCGGGTGTACGCCCAGCCGGAGCTTGCCGGGGAGTCCCGGGATCCGGAGTATAAAAGATTCCTGCCGGGGCTTGGGTTAACAGCCATCAATATCCTGCCCCATTATCAGCAGGTGAAGGATTACGTGCTGGACGGGAAGCGGCTGATGGAGGATATTACATATCCGGACAGTAAGGGGCGGACATTTTACGCGCTGGTGGACGGAAGCTATGTCCTTGTCCAAAAGGGGCAAAGCACGGTGTACGGAGAAGCTTACCGGATCCGGGACGGGATTATAACCAGGATCTGCGGCAAAGAGGAGTGGAGGGTACTATCAGATTGACATAAAGACAGCCTGTCCGGGCTTAAGCGCGGGGCAGGTTTTTTTGTTTTACAGATTTTTTGTCGGCTGTGAACGCACCTGCGCGCGTTACTGTTTGCTGGGCACCAGTAACCAATGTCATAAACTTAAGGTTTCTGCTGGCCCGTGAAGAACCATCTCCAGCCCGTGTTCAGCTTTGCCAAACATTCCGCAAAGTCCCGGAAAGAGGGTCTTTGCTCCACGGCAAAATTAAAAAATAATGGTTGCAATATACCCCATGGGGGTATATAATAGCTGTAGAACGGATGTAAAAACTGTGGGTATCCGGAGGAAAGGGCCGGGAAAGGAGCTCTGCAAACAAAGGAGGGATGGTCTGTGGAAAACGGGCAGGAAAAAAGGCAGCAGGCCTGCGGCCAGTGCTGTCACAGGATAAAGGAGCGATCCGATAAAGAGTACCGGGATCTGATTCACCGGCTGAACCGGATTGAGGGGCAGATACGGGGAATCAGGGGGATGGTTGAGAAGGATGTCTACTGTCCGGAGATTCTGGTGCAGGTTGCCGCGGTCAACGCGGCCCTCAACAGTTTTAACAAGGTGCTGCTGGCAAACCATATCCGCACCTGTGTGGCCAGGGATATCCGCCAGGGAAAAGAGGAGACCATCGACGAGTTGGTGGCGACTCTGCAGAAACTGATGAAGTAGCGCCCGGGAGGCTGAAAGGCAGGTGCAGGAGAGCTTCCGGGAGTACATCATAGGTAAAGGAGGAATAAATAGCAGATGAAACAGTATACAGTAACAGGTATGACCTGCGCGGCGTGCAGCGCTCGGGTAGAAAAGGCGGTGGGAAAGGTGCCGGGAGTGGACTCCTGTGCCGTCAGCCTGCTGACAAATTCCCTGGCAGTGGAGGGAGAGGTTTCGGCCGGGGATATTATTGCCGCTGTGGAGGAGGCAGGGTACGGCGCTTTAGAGAAGGGCGCAGGGGCTGCACTGCAGGACGGGACGGCCAAAAGCGCCGGTGGGGAGGAGTTTCTTAAGGACAGGGAGACGCCTGTTTTAAAACAGAGACTTATATACTCCCTGGGGTTTCTCATTGTGCTTATGTATATTTCCATGGGCCATATGATGTGGAACTGGCCGGTTCCGGCTTTTCTGGAGGGAAACCACATAGCCATGGGGCTTATCCAGCTGCATCTCACCGTGATCATCATGGTAATCAACCAGAAATTTTTTATAAACGGTTTTAAAAGCCTGCTGCACGGATCGCCCAATATGGACACCCTGGTGGCTCTGGGGGCAGGTGCTTCCTTTGTGTACAGCAGCTATGCGCTGTTTGCCATGTCAGACGCCCAGATGCGGGGGGATACGGCAGGCGTTATGGCCTACATGCATGAGTTTTACTTTGAGTCGGCGGCCATGATTCTGACTTTAATCACGGTGGGTAAGATGCTGGAGGCCCGATCCAAAGGCAGGACCACAGACGCGCTTAAGAGCCTGATGAAGCTGGCGCCCAAGACGGCGGTTGTGGAGAGGGACGGCGCAGAGACAGAGATACCGGTGGATCAGGTGCGAAAGGGAGATATCTTTGTGGTGCGGCCCGGGGAGAATATTCCCGTGGACGGCGTGGTGCTGGAGGGAAACAGTGCCGTCAACGAATCAGCTCTTACCGGGGAGAGCATTCCCGTGGACAAGGGGGAGGGGGATAAGGTGTCGGCCGCCACAGTAAACCAGTCGGGCTTTATCCGCTGCCAGGCTACCAGGGTGGGGGAGGATACGACTCTGTCCCAGATTATTCAGATGGTCAGCGATGCCGCGGCAACCAAGGCGCCTATTGCCAAAGTGGCAGATAAGGTGTCGGGGGTTTTTGTTCCCACGGTTATCGGTATTTCGGCCGTCACGTTTGCAGTGTGGCTTCTGGCAGGAGAGAGTTTTGGGTTTGCCCTGGCAAGGGGAATCTCGGTGCTGGTAATCAGCTGCCCCTGCGCCCTGGGCCTTGCCACTCCGGTTGCCATTATGGTGGGCAACGGCATGGGGGCAAAGAGCGGCATCTTGTTCAAAACAGCGGTATCTTTGGAGGAAACGGGAAAGATCCAGGTGGTCGCTCTTGACAAGACGGGAACCATTACTAGGGGCGAGCCGGAGGTGACGGATATGATACCGGCCCCGGGTATTTCAAACGAGGAGCTTTTGAGGGAAGCCTACGGGCTGGAGAAGAAAAGCGAACATCCTCTGGCCAAAGCCATTCTCAGGAAAGGGGAGGAGGCAGGTCTGGAAGCAGGGGAAGTCGGAGACTTTAAAGCCCTGCCGGGCAACGGGCTGACCGGCAGCCTGGAGGGAAAGGAGCTTGCCGGAGGGAATTTTACATTTATAAGCAGCCGCGCCCCCATCCCGGATGAGCTGAAAGAGCAGTCGGAGCGTCTTGCGGAGGAAGGAAAAACGCCGCTGTTTTTCAGCAGGGACGGGCGTCTTACAGGGATTATCGCCGTGGCTGATGTGATCAAGGAGGACAGCCCACAGGCTGTAAGGGAGCTTCAGAACATGGGGATTCATGTAGTGATGCTTACGGGGGACAACGAGAGAACTGCCAAAGCCATAGGAGAGCAGGCGGGAGTGGATCAGGTGATCGCCGGAGTGCTGCCTCAGGGCAAGGAGAGCGTCATCCGATCATTAAAGGAAAAAGGGAAGGTGGCCATGGTAGGAGACGGGATCAATGACGCACCTGCCCTTACCAGGGCCGATATCGGCATTGCCATAGGAGCCGGAACGGATATAGCCATCGACGCGGCAGATGTGGTGCTGATGAAGAGCCGTCTGAAAGATGTGCCGGCAGCTATCCGCCTAAGCCGGGCAACTCTTAAAAATATTCACGAAAACCTGTTCTGGGCATTTTTCTACAATGTGGTGGGGATTCCTCTGGCAGCGGGACTGTGGTATCCCATGTTTGGATGGAAGCTAAACCCCATGTTCGGGGCGGCGGCCATGAGCCTGTCCAGCTTCTGTGTTGTCAGCAACGCTTTAAGGCTGAATCTGTTCCGCATCTACGATGCGGGTAGAGATAAAAAAATCAAAGGAAAGAAAACGGAGGAATTAACCATGGAAAAGACTATGAAGATTGAAGGAATGATGTGCGGGCACTGTGAGGCCAGAGTGAAAAAGTGCCTGGAAGCGCTGACGGAGGTGGAGATGGCTGCGGTAAGCCATGAGACCGGGACGGCTGTGGTCACTTTAAAGAGTGAAATTTCCGACGACGTACTGAAAAAGGCGGTGGAGGATCAGGATTACAAGGTGGTGTCTATTCAGTAAGAGGGGGATTTTGGACCAGAGCAAAGGCCGGAAGACGAGCGGAAATGGAGACGCGTCTTCCGGCTTTTTTTAGGGTTTTAAGAACGATTTCACCAGTTTACAACTTTTTTAATTTAAAAAAAATAAAAATACAAACTCAGTCTCTTTGCGGTATAATTTAAGTGCCTAAACAAAAATCCACACGAAA
>JAAWLV010000084.1 GCA_022798105.1 Hungatella sp. | reverse complement strand
TGTGATCATCACCAGGATTAACGTAATAAATGCGCCCTCTACGAAACCGATCCCCACTGCCAGTCCCAGACAGGCACACGCCCACAACCCTGCCGCAGTCGTCAGACCGCGGATCTGATTCTTGCCGGTAACAATAATGGTCCCAACTCCCAGGAATCCGACACCGCTGATTACCTGAGCTCCCATACGGGCAATATCCATATTGCCCTCAAAGTTCATCTTGATGTACTGACCGGTCATCATAACAAGAGCCGCTCCAAGACATACCAGCGTATGGGTCTTGATTCCGGCCCCCCGCCGTTTAAGAGCCCTGTCAATACCGATGGCCGTACCGATGATCAAAGCAGAAACCATGCGGATGATCATAGCTGTAGTAGACCATCCTTCTGCTGCCGACATGAAACTTCTTAACATTTTTCACCTGTTCCTTTCTCCTGCGGCATGAAGGCAATCCCCCGCTTAATAGCTAAAGATGTCTGCTTCCATGGTGTAAAAGCGAAAAAAGAGCAAGGTAAATCCATGGTTATCCCCACAAATTATACCTTGCTGCTCTCATCTCACAGGTAATTTAACTAATGTATATCTTACCATATCCATCAAAATACGTCAAGCTTTGAAGGAATTTTTTACCTCCAGTCATTGCCCACTTTCTCCGCAAATCCTAAAAAATCGCGAAACTCCAGAATATATCCGTCATCAAGCACCGCTTTTCCGTTAAAATGGCCGAACACCTGATGCTGAACATTCAAATACTCCCCGCCCTGAACACCTGACTGACGGTCATGAAGCGGGATAAACTCCATGTCAAGCCGCCCGTCGCCGGAGACAAATGACCAGGGCTTTAAGTAATTCTCATCCGGCAGGATCAGCCTCAAATCGCCGATCTTATCGCCGGGGATGCAAACGGTTACATCCTCCAGTTTGTGGCAGACACCGTCGTAAAATATCATATTTTCCGTAGCCCGGCTGGTATCCCCAAAACCGTGCCCCACATTAAACCCAAAAAGCCTTCCGCCCAGATATCCGCCGGCGCTTGCCCAGTACCACTGGTTTACCGGCTCCCAGATCCCCCGGCCCCAGTCATTGATACCGCTGCAGTTATCCTCTGTAAAACGGAATATCCTGTCTCCAATCTCTGCAAATCCTACTACTGACATGCAGTTTACTTTATAATTATAGTAGAACAGCTCCGGATCCTCATAGGGCACCACCAGCACCATCTTATCTGTCTTTGGAACGGTGAACTGCAAAAGCCCTGAGATATGGCGGCCCTTTACCCCGCCGAAATCCTTCATGGACAGCCGGATGTATGTTCTGTCCCCTTTTCTGGTGTAGGTTCCCTCCGAACGGCTGCTCTGAAAACTCACGTCGCCGAAGGGATCACGGGGAACCGGGATGGGGGACGGGACAAAATCCGTCCCGCAGATATTATAACCTTCCTTAAAATTCATAAAGTGCAGAGAAACCCTTGAACCGTTTCCCAGGCTGGCTACCGAGATTCCCAAAGCATACGCTTCTCCCAAGGCCAGGTGGTAATCCCACTCCCGTATATCTGACTGAGGGCGCCTGATGCACTCCCTGTTAAAATCCACAACAAACTCATTGGAATAGCCTGCCTGCGCCAAGGTACCGTCCTGACGCAGCAGTTTCGTACCCCGCAGTAACTTCTGCTGCATATGAAAACCTGCCTTTCCGGAATCTACAGCCCCCGCCAGTCATTGCCTACCTTTTCCGCAAATCCCAGAAGATCCTTCACCTCCAGAACCGTGCCGTCGTCCAGAACCACCCTGCCGTTAAAGAGGCCGAATACCTGGTGCTGGGTGCAGTAGTATTCCCCCTTCTGCTCCCCGGACTGCCGATCATGAACGGGCGTAAAATCCAGCTCCAAACGATGATTGCCCGAGACAAATTTCCACGGCTTCATATAATTTTCATCGGGAAGGATCAGCTTTAAATCGCCGATCTTATCGCCGGGAATCAAAAATGTCACATCCTCCAGCTTGTGGCAGACACCGTCATAAAATACCATATTTTCCGTGGCCCGGCTGGTATCCCCAAAGCCATGGCCGATGTTAAAGCCGAAAGGCTTCCTGCCGATCCACCCGCCGGCGCTTCCCCAGTACCACTGATTTACCGGCTCCCAGATCCCCCGGCCCCAGTCCTGAGTCCCCACCGCCGCCTGGGCTTCACCGAACAAAAGCACCTGTTCCCCGTAAACCACCTGCCCCGTCACGGGCATACAGTTTACTTTATAATTATAATAAAACAGCTCCGGATCCTTATAGGGTACTGCTAACACCATCTTATCCGTTTTCGGCGTGACAAAGGTAACATCTCCTCTGATTTCCGATCCCCCGCTTCCAAATTCCTTCATGGAAAATGTAATCCTGCAGGAATCTCCGTCCTTCTCGTACCTGCACCAGTCCTCTCCCGCCTCAAAAAAGGTGCTGCCTGTAATATTGGCTGGCATCCCCAGATCTCCCGGCTTCATCCTGGATTTGCAGATGTGCCAGTCTCCGGCAAAGGAAATCAGCTGAACCGTAAACATACTGCCAACCCCCACTCCCGCCAGAGTGATGCCCAGGCCGTAGTCTTTTGTCAGGGCAAGGAAGTACTCCCACTCCTTCGGCCTGTGTCCGGGCTTTATGGCCTCCTTGTTATACTCCAGCAGATATTCGTTGGAATACCCGGCCTCTGCCAAGTGCCCGGTCCCGGGATCTAAAAGCTTATGCCGGGATATTAATTTATGCTGTGCCATATGTTTCCTTTCCGGCCCGGCTACAGGCCTAAATAAGCTTCTTTAACGCTCTCGTCATTAAGCAGCTCCTCACCGGTGCCTGTAATGACAATGTGTCCGTTTTCCAGGACATAAGCCCTGTCTGCAATCTGAAGCGCCTGTCTGGCGTTCTGTTCTATGAGCAAAATACTGATCCCTGTCTTGTTCAGCTGCTTGATAATATCAAAAAGATTCTGGATTACCAGAGGAGCCAGGCCTAAAGACAGCTCATCGATCATCATCAGTTTCGGTTCGCTCATCAGTCCTCTGCCGATACTGATCATCTGCTGTTCACCGCCGGAAAACGTGCTGGCAATACGGCTCTCGTTCTTTTTCAGCACAGGAAACAGATTATAGACTTTTTCCAGATTATCCATAACCCGCTTTTTATCGCTTCGATAGTGATAGGCTCCAATAAGCAGGTTATCCCTGGCTGAAAGCTCGGCAAAAAGCTGACGCCCTTCCGGAACCATACACAGCCCCTTTGAGGCAATATGGTAAGCCTTTTTATTCTGAATCTCCTGCCCCATAAAATCAACGGTGCCGGACATACAGCCGTTCATGCCGCTGACAGTCCGAAGAAGTGTGGATTTTCCGGCGCCGTTGGCTCCAACCACCACCACCAGCTCTCCCTCGTTGACGTGAAGGCTTACATTATGAAGAATATGAAGGCCGCCCAAAGCTACGTCCAAATTATTGATCTTTAGCAACATCGTAGTCCTCCCCTAAATAAGCTTTGATTACCTTGGGATCAGAAGTGACCTCCTCCGGGCTGCCGCTTGCAATCAGCTGGCCGTACTCCAGGACATAGATGCGGTTGCACAGGCTCATAATAACCCTGAGCACATGCTCCACAATAAAGAGCGTAATCCCCAGTTCCCTGCTGATCTTGCGCACAAGAACCAGCATCAGTTCCACCTCCGTGGGCACCAGACCCGCAAAAAGCTCGTCCAGCAGAAGCAGCTTCGGCTCACTGGCCAGGGTAGCCGCAAGCTCCGCCTTCTTCCGCTCAAACATATTTAGTTTGTTGATGCGGACCTGCTCCTTTCCCCCCAGTCCCACGAACTCTATCATTTTCCGGGCAATTTCAATCGCCTCTTTCTTGGCCTTATGCCGGTTGTAAGCTCCCACCAGCACCGACTCCTCCAGCGTCATACCCATGAAAAGCTGTGCCTGCTGAAAGGTACAGGCAATTCCCAGCTGACAGATTTTATAGATTTCCATCTTTGAGATAGGAACTCCGTTAAAATAAATCTCGCCTTCGTCAATCCGGTTAAAGCCCATAACAGATTTGAACATGGTGGATTTACCTGCGCCGTTGGGACCGATAAGCCCGATGATATCGCCGTCATCAATAATCAGGTTAATATCTTTATTGGCCACCAGGCCGCCGAAACGTTTGGTGGCGTTTTTAATCTCCAAAAGTGCCATCTTACCTGCTACCCTCCTTTCCCGCCGGCGAAACCGCTGCCTTCTTTTCCTGCATCCAGCCCTTTGCCTGATTGATGATACCGATAACGCCGTCAGGCCTTAGAAGGGCCATCACAATGAGCACCAGGGCATAGACCACCACAGAAAACGGGGCGAACCTGCTGGGCATTACCCCCGCACAAGCTCATCCAGAATTACCATGAAAATACCGGCCACCGGAGCCCACGTAGAACCAATCCCGCCTACAATAACAAGCATAATGATCTTGATGGATATGGTTCCCGAAAAAACCTCCGGGTTGTTGGCCATCATGTAAAACGCATAGAAGGAACCGCACAGGGATGCCATACAGGTACTGAACATCGTAGCCAGGATCCGGTATCCGTACACATTGGAGCCCAGCGCCATGGCCAGATTAGGGTTCTCCTTAAGCGCCACAAAATTGCTTCCGATACGGCTGCGGCGGATATAAGCGCAGAACAGCATGCACACCGTGGCCAGAGCCAGTGCTACGTAGAAAAGCTGCTGCTTTGTCATAAGATACTCTTTTGGGACGGAGATCCCCATGGAACCTCCGGTAACATGAAACCACTGAAGCGCAATGGCATAGACTGTCTGGGACAGGCCGATAACAGCCATAGTAAAGTAAAGCCCGGAAAGTTTTGACCCGATATACCCCACCAAAAGGGCTGCCAGGATATTTAACACCAGACCCACCCCAATCCCCACAACGGCATGTAAACCCAGGCGGCTTGTAATGATGGATACGGAGTAGGCTCCCAGGCCGAAAAAGATGGCGTGGGCAATGGAGAAAATCCCTGCCATTCCTGACAGCATATTCCAGGAAGCTCCAAGGCCGATATACATCAGGGAAAGTATGGCGATATTCAGTACCCGGCGGTTGGCCCCTAAGGGCATCAGGCAGAGAAGGATATACACAATGCCGATAATCATATTCCGGGGCGTCAGATACGTTTTCCATTTGCTGCTGTTTTTATGATCCATAATCAATCGCCCTCCTTCTTATAATGTGCGCGCCACATTTTTCTTGCTGTTGAAAATTCCATAGGGCCTGACAATCAGAATAATCACGAAAATCGCAAACAACAGCGGATCATGGAACTTGGATCCTATGAAAAAATTAATGGAAGCAGAAACAATCGCAACAATGATACCTGTATAGAAAGCCCCGCTTAAGCTGCCCAAGCCTGCGGATACACACACAATAAAGGCGATCGTCTGCATATACTCACCGGCAATGGGCTCTGCCTGAAACATTAACATCATCATAATTCCCGAAATACCGATCATCATGTAGCTGATGGCGAAGGCCACGTCCAGAATCACATTGCTGTTGATACCCATAAGCGTGGCCACGGAACGGTTCTGAACCACAGCCCGGATAGCCCGCCCGGTCCAGGTTTTCTGAAGGTAAAGCTGGAACGAAAACAGGATAATGGCAGCCAGCACAAAACAGGTCAGCTGAATCGCGCCGACGCTGATCTCCGGCGTCAGATAAAGCCGTTTTTCTACCAGAGACAGGTTGCGGGGGTAAGCCGTGCAGATAAATGTAACTAGGTTAATCATAATCAGGGAGAATCCGGTGGTACATAAAATC
This sequence comes from Hungatella sp., assembly GCA_022798105.1. Classification (GTDB taxonomy): domain Bacteria; phylum Bacillota; class Clostridia; order Lachnospirales; family Lachnospiraceae; genus UBA3402. The sequence continues at coordinate 6,738 of JAAWLV010000084.1, read as the reverse complement.
TGAGTACCTCTCTCATTGGTGTTTAAAACCGTTTTCCTCATAAAAAGGCCCAGCAGGAAATTGACGGCCAGAACCATAAGGATAATTACAGCCCAGGGCAGATTCCATTCCCTCAGTCCGTAATAGGTCAGATACATGGATACCATCAGGCTGGCTCCATAGGCAAAATTGGCAAAGCGCAGGGAGCCTACCTGGAATGACCAGGCACTGGACGTGAGCCCGTAAACTCCCCCGACACAGATGGCGTTTATAACTACGGCAATATATGAAGTTAGATTCAAAGTCTGTCCCTCCTGTTAAAAATCCCTTCTTACTCACTCCAGGGAACCTTGGCATCGCTGGTCTTAAGATTGTCGGGGTAAACCGGCAGGCAGTCGCTGTCCACCCACTGATTCGCTACCATCTGAGTGGCAAGGACATTGGAATTATCCTCGAATTTAACGCCCCAGTACCAGGCCAGCTCCCCTTCCGGTATATTTAACGCCTTGGTGGTCTCTGCCAGCTTCGCGGTATCCTCCCACTGCTCCGGCGGGACCTGCTCCAAAATCTTTGTGGCAATCTGTACCAGGCCGTACCCCTGGAGAGCATGGGTCAGCGGCTTATGGCCGGCTTTCTTTTCGAAAGCTTCCCTAAATTCCCTGATGCCTTTGGCTCCGTCCTCTGCGATGTAGGCTGTGGGATAGGATGTGGTGAGGACACCGTCCGTAATTTCCGAGCCCAGATCCCCGAACACAGGCGTGTCATAGAGAATGCCTGCCCCAAAGGTAACCGGCGGGCAGTACCCCATCTCAAACATCTTCTGCTGAAAAGGAATTCCGTCAGCCGCGCCCTGGATGGGAATGAAAATGTCATATTCCAGATCTTTCAGCTTGGTAATAATGGGAACAAAATCCTTGATATCCCCGGGATATCCCTCATCCAAAACAATCTGGATCCCCTCCTTGTCAAACTCTTCTTTTACAACCGTGTTCAGATGCTCCAGACGGGTGTTGTACACGACCGCGACCCTTAAATCGCTTCCTTTTTTATTCAGGTACTGCTCTCCTATGGAGGATGAGAGAGACGCCACGTTTTTGGCAAAATCAGTGATGTTGGCTCCCACGCGGAAGAAGTAATCCGATGTCCCCTGCAAAAGATCCGCGTCCCACGCGGCGCTTAAGTAGACCGCCTCCATCTGATCAGACATAGGCATAATCGCCCGGTCTGCAATACAGCCGTAACCGCTGACAAAAAGACGAATATCGTCGTTGTAAAGGCGCTCATACTCGGCAATGGTGGCCTCCTGGGAAGGGCCGTCGGCAAAAACCATCTCTATCCTGCGCCCGTTAACCTGGCCGCCGATAAGCTCCAGTGCAACCTCTGCTCCCATCTTGTACTCATTGCCGCCGTAAGAATTTGCCCCGGTCAGCTGGGTGATCATGCCGATCCGGTAGGGTTCCATCTCCCCTGCCTCCACAGCGCCCCCGCCAAGGTTTGCGGTATCGGCATTGGATCTCGCCTCTCCTCCCGGACTTTTACAGCCTGCGATGGTTGTTGCCAGCAGCAAAATTGTCAGTGCACACGATAACTTCTTTTTCATTTGCGTTCTCCTTTTTAGTTGGGCATACCCTCCCTCCCGAAAGATCCGATGACGGGAGGAAAAGTATTGGTTAAGGGGTTTTGCGTGTGCCGATGAATTCCTCTTCAATCTTGTTTCTTTGAAAGGCTGCCTTGCAGAATTGGGGAGATCCTGCAAAACAAAAAGCATGGTTAACAGCCAACATTTCTGTTGCTCACCATGCTCTCTTCTTCTCAGCACTGTCTAAAATTGCAAAGTCATTGCAGCATATTATACATAATAATGCAAGAGAAAAATGAAATATATTGTACATTTTTACACTTATATGTTTTATCTCCAAAAATCCATGTCAAAATTGCACAATTTTCGCCTTGTTTTCCGTTATTTTTTTAACATACACTTTTACAGACTATGTCCCCGATTACAGTTCCCAAACCTTTGGATTGGTGGTTGAAACAGAGAAGGCGCCGCCGGCCAGCGCTGCCATCACATCCTCCTTGTCCGAAATAAGCCCTCCCACAATAAGCGGAACCTTTATAATGCTGCTGACCCGCTTTATGGCTTTGGGCATCAGCCCCGGAAGAATCTCGATGGCATCAGGTCTGGCCACGTCCATCTGCCTCTGTATATTGGCCAGCGCCATGGAATCCAGCAGAAATATCCGCAGGATCGTGCACAGAGACAGTTCTCTGGCCCGTTTTATTAAAAAGGGCTTTGTCGAAATAATACCTTCCGCCTTGGCATAATCCTTTATAAAGTCAACGGCAATTTCTTTGGAATCCAATCCCTTTACAAGGTCTATATGTACGATTGCCGTCTTGCCCTGCTCCCTGAGCTGCCCTACTATGGAGCTGATATTGCAGATATCCCCAAAAAGAATAAACACCACTTTGATTTCGCTTATTTTGCAGCAGGTTTTCAGCCCTTCCATATCGCTGACTGCCGCTATTACCGGATTTTCCTCCATCAAGTCATACAAACTTTGATTCATAGGCCCTCCTTTAGTTGCCTTGTCTTCCCTTTCGTAAAAATAAAAACTCTTTTTACAGCCAATTTCCCTCGGGAATTTTCTGCTATAAAAAGAGTTTTCTATGCTGTCCTTCTCTTACTGCTGCCGGCCAAAATATAGCACTTAAGATGACTATTTATTCAATATTATCAGAACCGTATCCTCTTGGCATTCTCGATAAATTCCCGATTGGTCCTGGTCTTTGCAAATAAATCCAGAACCCGCTCTACGGCTTCCTCCGGTTTCAGGCTGTTGGTTGCCTTGCGGATGGAATCTACGGCCTCCTTTTCTTCTGCATTTAAGAGCAGATGGTCGTTTCTGGTGCTGGACTTTAAGATGTCAATGGCCGGGAAAATCCGCTTCTCGGACAGTTTCCTGTCCAAAACCAGCTCCATGTTGCCGGTTCCCTTAAACTCCTCGTAGATGACGTCATCCATACGGCTCCCCGTATCCACAAGAGCCGTGGCCAGAATCGTCAGGCTTCCGCCTTCACGCATATTTCTGGCTGCGCCGAAAAATCTCTTGGGCATGTGAAGGGCCGCCGGGTCAAGACCGCCGGAAAGAGTACGTCCGCTGGGAGGAACCACCAGATTGTACGCCCTGGCAAGCCTGGTAATGCTGTCAAGAAGGATCACCACATCCCGCCCATGTTCCACCAGACGCTTGGCCCTCTCTATTACCATCTCAGACACCCGTTTATGCCGCTCCGCCAGCTCGTCGAACGTGGAGTAAATCACCTCCACATTTTTCCCTGTTACGGACTCTTTGATATCCGTAACCTCCTCAGGGCGCTCATCAATCAGCAGGATAATCAAGTGCATATCCGGATTGTTGGTGGTGATGGCTTGGGCTACCTGCTTTAACAGGGTGGTCTTTCCTGCTTTGGGCGGCGACACGATCATGCCGCGCTGTCCCTTGCCAATGGGGGATAAGAGATCCACCACACGCATGGCCGTGGTATTGGCCCTGCCCCTGGTCTCCATATGAAGGCGTGTGTTGGGGAAAATCGGTGTCAGATCTTCAAAATTAGGACGGCGCTCAATGACTGACGGCGGGTATCCGTTAATGCTTGTCACATACAGCAGAGCCGCAAATTTCTCTGTGGCCGCCTTAATCCTCCGGTTGCCTCTTATGATATCCCCGGTCTTCATATTAAAACGGCGGATCTGAGACGGAGCAACATACACATCGTTCTCTCCCGGAAGGAAGTTCTCGCACCGGATAAATCCGAATCCGTCAGGCATAACCTCCAAAATCCCGTTGGCCTCAATGCCGCTGTCAAGCTCCGGCATATCCTGCGGACCGTCAGCTGTCGGGGCCGGATTGTAGCTTTTGGGAGCAGTCCCCGCAGCTCCCCCTGTCCCCGCCGAACCCGCCCCCGGGTTCTGATATGTGTTCTGATTCCTGGGCGGCCTGCCGTTTTCCTTTGTGTTATCCCTTATATATTCCCGGGCAGATTCCCTTGCCGGCTCCTGGCGCTGAGACATCGGCGGTTTTTTCTGCTCCTCTGTTATTTCCTTATCTTTCTCGCAGAGCAATTCTATGAGATCGCCTTTTTTCATTCCGCTGATTCCCTTGATCCCCTGGGACTTCGCGATCTCCTTCAATTCTGCCAATGGTAATGTCTGCAATTTTTCACGCATATTTGTCTCTCCTTTTTCAATCTCTCAAGATGCCTTTATTCTGTTCGGTGGTCGTTCAGGGAATGTTCCTTTGAACTAGGAATAAATGAAATGTTCTTGAACTTCAGATCGGCGGTCAAAAGACCGCCCCATCATTCGTTTCTATTATAGACCATATTTCAGGAAAAAGAAAGCTATTTTTTCAGAAACCTCATAAATTCCCGAATATGTTTCTCATATCCCTGATCTGACATGTGATAAAAGCTGCGGCCTTCCAGATTGTCAGGCAGGTATTGCTGTCTGATATAATGGTTGGGAAAGTCGTGGGGGTATTGATACCCATCCCCATGGCCCAGCTTTTGGGCTCCTCTGTAATGGCTGTCCTGAAGATGCACCGGTACGGGCATGATCTTCTCATGCTTTACGGCATCCATAGCCTCCCCTATGGCCCTTACCACTGAATTGCTCTTCGGGGCTGTAGCCACATAAATGACAGCCTGGGCCAAAATAATCTGGGCCTCCGGCATCCCCACCCGCTCTGCGGCCTGAGCGGCTGCCGACGCCACCGCCAGAGCCTGAGGATCCGCCATACCCACATCCTCCGCAGCGTGGATCAGGATTCTCCTGGCAATAAACTTAATATCCTCCCCTGCGTACAGCATCCGGGCAAGATAGTATACGGCGGCATCCGGGTCGGAACCTCTCATGCTTTTGATAAAGGCGGAGATCGTGTCGTAATGGTTGTCCCCGTCCTTGTCGTAGCGCACCGCCCGCTTCTGGATACACTCCTGGGCCACACTCAGGTCAATATGTATCTTTCCGTCACTGCCTCTGTCCGTAGTGAGAATCCCCAGTTCCACCGCATTCAGGGCAGCTCTGGCGTCTCCGCCTGCCACATCCGCCAGAAATTCCACCGCATCCTCATCAATCCCGGCGTCATAGCTTCCCATCCCCCTCTCCAGGTCGTACACGGCCCGGCGGATCAGCTCTTTTATGTCCTCCTTTTCCAGGGATTTCAGCTCAAAGATACGGCTTCTGGACAGAAGCGCCCCGTTAACTTCAAAGTATGGATTTTCTGTGGTGGCGCCAATAAGGATCAGGGTTCCGTCCTCCACAAAGGGAAGAAGGTAGTCCTGCTGGCTTTTATTAAACCGGTGGATCTCATCCACAAACAGGATGGTTCTCCGGCCGTACATCCCAAGGGTATCTTTCGCAGACTTTACCACCTCCTCCATATCCTTCTTCCCTGCCACCGTGGCATTGATCTGCTTAAAATCAGCCCTGGTGGTATTTGCAATCACTTTAGCCAGGGTGGTCTTGCCTGTCCCCGGAGGGCCGTAAAAAATAACGGAGCCCAGCTTGTCCGCCTTGATGGCACGGTACAGCAGCTTATCTTTTCCTATGATATGCTTCTGCCCCACCACCTCCTCCAGGGATGCGGGGCGCATTCTGGAAGCCAGCGGCGATTCCGCCTCCATCGTACTGCTTCTCATATAGTCAAATAAATTCATGTCTGCCATGGTATTTCCACTCCTAATCTTCCGGTTTCTACCGTTTTGCGCCTTTTTAGTCAATCAGCAGTTCGTCAACCGTAACAAAATTATAGCCTTCTGCGGAAAGAGTGTCAATCACTTCCAGCGCTGCATCCACGGATGTACCGTAAACATCATGAAGGAGGATAATTCCTCCGTCCTCCGCATGGCTTACAATATGACGGACAATCCTGTTTTTATTCTGGGTCTTCCAATCCAGGGGATCCACACTCCACAGCACCACCTTCATAGGTACCAGATTCTCCAGTTCATCGCTCCAGGAACCGAACGGAGGGCGGACGTACACCGGCGCCTGTCCCGTAATGCTCTTAATCTTTTCGTTGGTCCACTTTATCTGGTCGCAGGCTTCCATTGTCTGCTCTTTTGTCAGCTGGATATGATTCTGGCTGTGGTTGCCGATGAGATGGCCGTCCTCTTTCATCTGACGGATAATATCCTCATTGCCGTCTATATTTTGTCCGATGAGGAAAAAAGTGGCGTGTACCCCCCGCTTTTTCAGGCCTTCTAAAAGCTTCGGGGTGTAAATTTTGTGAGGACCGTCGTCAAACGTCAAAGCGATATATTTTTCTTCGTCCCGCCCCTCTTCCCGGATCACGTTTTCCTCAGGTGCACTGACCGCAATACCGGCAGCTTTCTTCATGGCCTCCATGTCCGGCGCCGGATAGGTCCCCATGAAAAAATCAGCCGCCAGAAACAGGCCGGCCAATCCCCATCCTGCCAAAGCTATTTTTCCTCTGAACCCTTTTTTATTCCCAGCAGCCACTTTGCCACCCCGCCTGCAGTCTGCAATTAACTTATTATATGTTGGCGGAAATCGTTTTAGGAGTGATCGGTAAAAATAAATCTTTTGACGATTTAAATTATCTCCCGGATAAACCGGAGCTTTAATTTCACCATATTGCTGTATTGTTGAGTGAGTAAAGTTGGGGCGGATTTGGTCGTGGGGCCAGGGAGGGAAGGCAGGCTGTGTGCCGTTCGTGTTCAGATATGCCAGGC
>JAAWLV010000083.1 GCA_022798105.1 Hungatella sp. | reverse complement strand
CTGGTTTGTCAAGTGTTTTAGAGAAAAAAGTGGGTGATTTTTGAAAAATAGGTTCTGAAAGCCCCATGAAATAAGGGCTGAAGATTCCGAGAAGTTATGACTATGAAAAGGAGGATTCATAAGTAAATGGGGCAAGTAAGCTGTTGGGATGTATTGGGGATTGAGAAGACAGGGGATCAGGAAGCAATCAGGGATGCGTATCTGAAAAAATTGCCGGGTTTTCATCCGGAGGAAGACCCCAAGGGGTTTCAGACTCTGAGATCTGCCATGGAGGAGGCTATGAGGGAGGCCTTGGAGACGGAGCGGGCAGATCAGGAGGCGGGGCCAAAGGAGACAGACATGATGGACAGCCGGGAGATCCGTTTATTTCTGAGACAGGTCCAGGAGGTTTACCGGGATTTCGGAAGGCGGATTAGGCCGGATCAGTGGAAGGAACTTTTGTCCTGCGGGGTATGCCAGGATCTGGAGACGCAGAAAGAGGCGGGATGGGCGCTTATCGGGTTTCTGATTAAGCATTTCCATATTCCTCACAGCTGTTTTGCGGTCATGGATCAGGTGTTTGGGTGGACCGAGGCCAGGGAGGAGCTAAGTGAGCATTTTCCGGAGGAGTTTGTCCGATATCTCATGGACAGGATTGAGGAGGAAGACAGCTTCCGGTATGACAGGACGCCTTTGCAGGAAGATTTTGATTATGACCGTTTTTTTGAGGCTTATTTTGAGATGCGGACCGCGGTTGGGGAGAAGGACAGGGAACGGGTGGAGAAGGCGCTTGGGGAGTTGGAGGCCATGGGCATGGAGCACCCGGACGTGACGATTTTGAAGATAAGCCATGTCTCCATGATTCGGGATATGGAGGAGCAGGCCTGGAATATGGCCAGGCAGCTTTACGAGACGGACAGGGAGAACAAAGGCACCAGGTATTGGTATGTGCGGACGGCTCTGGATGTGAAGGAGATGCCTGTGGAGCCCCAGGAGCTGGAGCAGGTGATTGTCAGCCTGGTGGAGGAAGAGCCGGAAAATCCCGGGTTCTGGCAGATTTGCGGGGGGTTTTTGAGGAGGCAGAACCGTCTGGAGCAGGCTCTGCAGGCTTTTCAGAGAGCATATGAGTACAGCGACGGATGGGAATTTTTGGAGAAGGAGCTTCAGGAGACGGCGGACGCCCTGTCCAGGCAGATGGAGGATGAGGGCTGCGAGGATGTGTGGAGGCTGGCAGGTGTGTGCTGGACCGGAAACCGGTATGACCGTGTGCGGGAGCTTTTAGAGGGGTATGAGCCGGAGGAGGACAAACGATTGTCCTGGCTGATACTCATGGCGGGAAGCTGCCATGGCCTGGAGGATTTTCAGGCGGCTCTTTCTTACCGGGAGAAAATCTGGGATGGGTTTAAACCGGAGGAGCGGCCCCTGAGGCTGTATATGGATCTGGCCGAGGAGTACGGGCTTGCGGGCAACCGGGAGCGGGCTCTGGAGATTTACAGTCTGGCGGCAGAGACTTTTAGTGAGAACGGAGAGGTTTATTTCAGGCAGGCCAAGCTTCTGGAGGAGGATGACAGAAAGGCGGAAGCTGCGCAGATGTGCCAGAAGTCTCTGGCCGTGGAGTTTAACGGGGAGGTCTTTGGACTGTGGCTGGGGCTGCTTTTGGATTTGGAGGAGTATGAACAGGTCCGGGAGAGGGCAAAGCAGGTCATGGATCAGGGATACCAGCCGGCTACAGTGGTATTTTATTATGCAAAAGCTCTGCGGAATCTTGAGGAGTTTGAGGAGGCAAAGCAGGTCCTTAAGGGGCTGTATGACAGAACGGACGGGTCGGATCTGGTGTGTGAGGAGTACGCTTCCCTGTTTTATGATATGGATGAGCCCAGGGAGGCTTTAAGATGGATCGAGGAGGCTATTGAGAAGCGGAGCACCCCGAGAAAGCTGTACATGAAGGCGGACTGTCTTCGGGATTTGGACCGGTTTAAGGAGGAACTGGATGTTTATGTCCAGCTGGAACAGGACGGGTATGAGTCTTACTTTATGGATTATCGTGTGGGGCGGGCTTTGGAGAGTCTGGATCTGTTTGAGGAGGCCCGGGAACGGTTTAAGTCTTCTATCGGAAGGCGGGCGGATTACGGTCTGGCCTGGGACGGGCTGGGGGATGTGCTGCAGAAACAGGGAAAGTGGGACGAAGCAGTCACTGCCTATGAGGGCGGCATGGAAGCGGGCCACTTGCAGGCTTCCAGGGATTTGTGCCGTCTTTTAAAAAGACTTCACCGGAATGAGGAGGCCATGGCGCGGCTGGAGGAGTGCCTTAAACGGTGGCCGGAGGACGGGAGCCTTTTGATTGTGTATTCTGATGTGCTGGTGAGGGTGAAGGAGTTTGAACGGGCAGTGAAATGCCTGAACCGGTTCATGGAGGTGAAACCGTCCCAGACGGGACGGGCTTACCGGGAGATTGCCATGACTTATGAGCGGGCCAAGGATCTGGACAAAGCGGAGGAGTTTTATCAGAAGTCCGTGGATCATGAGCCGAAGAACGCCAGGGCGTGGCGGCTTATGGGAAAGTTTTTGGCCAATGAGAGGAAAGAGATGGAGCGGGCGCTGGTTTACCTTAAGAAGGCGGTGGAGCTGGCACCGGACAGTACATACGGGTATATGAAGCTTGGGGAGACTTATGAGGCTCTGGGACAGAAGGAGAAGGCTTTGGAGTGTTATGAGAAGTCCCTGGCAAATTACAGGAAGGATGTGGAAGGGGATCCCAAGGATTGCTGCAATTATGAGGGAATGGCGGATGTACTGCTCCATCTGGGGAGACTTGAGGAGGCCCAGGAGATGGCAAGAAAGGCGATTTCCCTGCAGGAGAGGGTATTTACCTGCAGCTGTCCTTACTGCTATGAGGCCTATGAAGATTTGGCCAAGGCACAGGAGAAACTAGGGGATATTGACAAAGCGCTGGAGTACATGGAACTGGCGGGACGGCTTACGTCTACAGATTACTATAAGAAAGAAATTGCAAGGCTGCGGACAGCGGCAGGCGTTTGCGAAGCCTGAAGACAGCCACAAATAAAAGCGGCCGGAAGTTGACAGAGTTAAACTTCCGGCCGCTTTCAGATGCTTTAGAGGTTTCTTTGGGCTGTAGCCAACATTAATTTAATTCGGTTCAGCTGATTCACTTCGCTTGCTCCCGGGTCATAATCCACCGCAATGATGTTGGAGTGGGGATAGACCCTGCGCAGCTCCTTGATGACCCCTTTTCCCACAATGTGATTGGGCAGGCAGCCAAAGGGCTGGGTGCAGACGATGTTGGTGACGCCGCTGTGGATAAGCTCCAGCATCTCTCCGGTGAGAAACCATCCCTCTCCGGTCTGGTTGCCGAGAGACACGAAATCCTGGGCCATTTTTGCCAGATCCTGAATCCGCCCCGGAGGAGTAAAATGCCTGCTGGCCATAAATTCCCTGCGGGCAACTTTGCGGAGATACTCCAGAAGGGAGATCCCCATATTGCAGAGCCGTGCGGTGGAAAGCTTTCCGCCTAAATATTCTGCCTTAAAGTTGGTATTGTAGAAACAGTACAGCAGAAAATCCATCAAATCCGGCATCACTGCCTCAGCCCCCTCGGATTCCAGAAGCTCTACAATGTGGTTGTTGGCCAGAGGAGAAAATTTTACCAGAATCTCGCCGACAATGCCTACTTTGGGTTTCTTTATGTCCGTTCTCGGCAGACTGTCAAAATCCCGGATGATTCCCTTAATATTCCGGTGAAACTCCATCATGGACGGGGTGCGCTTGGACAGGGCTTTTATGCAGCGCTTTTTCCATGCGCTGTGAAGGCGGTTGGCAGCGCCCGGTTCTTTTTCATAGGGTCTGGTGGCGTAGACCACCCGCATAAAGATATCGCCGTACACCACTGCCTGCATACATTTAATCAGCAGGGGAACCGTCAGCTGGAACCCCGGGTTTGTCTCCATACCGTTGGCATTGATGGAGATAACCGGAACCTGGGGCATACCTGCTTTTTCCAGGGCCCGGCGGATGAATCCGATGTAGTTGGAGGCGCGGCAGCCTCCGCCGGTCTGACTCATAAAGACGGCCGTGCGGTCTAAGTCATATTTTCCGGACAAAAGTGCCTGCATCACCTGGCCGATAACGATGAGGGAGGGGTAACAGGCGTCGTTATTGACATATTTAAGCCCCACATCAATGGCGGAACGGTCATCATTCTGGAGTATCTCAAGATTATATCCAAAGGAGCGGATGGCCGGTTCCAGAAGGTCAAAGTGGATGGGGGACATCTGGGGGCATAAAAGGGTATAATCCTTTTTCATCTCCCTGGTAAACAGTATGCGGTTGTAAGCGCTGGAAACCATTTTCCGGTCAAAGTGGTGATTGTCCCTGACTTTCAGCGCCGCAATGAGGGAGCGGACCCGGATGCGTGCGGCACCTAAGTTGTTGACCTCATCAATCTTTAAAACCGTATATATTTTCCCGGCGGAGGAAAGAATATCATGTACCTGATCCGTTGTGACCGCATCCAGCCCGCAGCCGAAAGAATTTAACTGAATCAAGTCCAGGGAGCTGCTGGTCTTTACATAGGAGGCGGCAGCATACAGCCTGGAATGGTACATCCACTGATCCGTCACGATGAGGGGACGTTCCACACGGCCTAAATGGGAGATAGAGTCCTCTGTGAGAACCGCCATTCCGTAGGAAGTAATCATCTCCGGGATGCCGTGGTGAATCTCAGGGTCAATGTGGTAGGGGCGGCCTGCCAGGACGATGCCGTGGCGGTTGTTTTCGTTTAGCCAGGCAATGGTCTCCTCCCCCTTTTTCTGCAGGTCAAGGCGGGAAGCTATAAGTTCCTGCCAGCCTTTGTGGGCCGCCCGGCGGATTTCCTCCCCGGGGATGCCAAACTCCTTTCCGAATACCGCTGTCAGCTGGCCTGTCAGGATCTCCTCGCTGGTAAATGCCATGAAAGGATTTAAAAAACGGATATGGTTTTCGGCCAGCTCCTCCACATTGTTTTTAATATTTTCAGCGTAGGAGGTGACCATAGGGCAGTTGTAATGATTGCCGGCTTCCGGCTGTTCATTCCTCTCATAAGGAATGCAGGGATAGAAGATGGTCTTTATTCCCTGGGCAATGAGCCAGGAAACATGACCGTGGACAATCTTTGCCGGATAGCACTCGGATTCGCTGGGGATGGACTCAATACCCAATTCATAAATGTTTCTGGTGGATTGAGGAGATAAAACGGTTCGAAATCCCAGCTCTTTAAAAAATACAGCCCAGAAAGGATAATTTTCGTAAAAATTCAGTACCCGCGGAATCCCCACAGTACCCCGGGACGCCAGATCCGGAGTCAGGGCCTCATAGTCAAAGATGCGGTGATACTTGTAGTCAAACAGATTGGGAATCTCTTTTTTGACTTTTTCTTTCCCCAGCCCCCGTTCACAGCGGTTTCCGCTGACAAACTGGCGGCCTCCCTCAAAACGGTTGACTGTCAGGACACAGCGGTTGGTACAGCCTTTGCAGCGGGCCATGGAGGTATCATATTTCAGGCCGATAATCTTATCCAAAGGCAGCATGGAAGTTCGGCGTCCCTCCTCATACCGCTCTCTGGCGATAAGGGCGGCGCCGAAAGCACCCATAATTCCGGCAATATCCGGGCGCACGGCCTGGCAGCCGGAAATTTTCTCAAAGCTTCGGAGAACGGCGTCATTGTAGAATGTCCCGCCCTGGACAACCACATGGGTGCCGAGATCTGCGGGGCTTGTTATTTTAATTACTTTGTAAAGGGCATTTTTGATGACGGAGTAGGCCAGGCCGGCAGAGATATCAGCCACGGCAGCTCCCTCTTTCTGAGCCTGCTTTACGTTGGAGTTCATAAACACGGTGCACCGGGTTCCAAGATCCGTGGGGTTTTTGGCAAACAGCGCTTCCCTTGCGAAATCTTCCACAGAATAGTTAAGGGATTTGGCAAAGGTTTCGATAAAGGAGCCGCAGCCCGAGGAGCAGGCTTCGTTTAATTGGACGCTGTCGACGGTATTGTCCCGGATCTTGATGCATTTCATATCCTGGCCTCCGATGTCCAGGATACAGTCTACCTGCGGGTCGAAAAACGCGGCGGCGTAGTAGTGTGAAATGGTTTCCACTTCCCCTTCATCCAGCATAAGAGCAGCTTTCAGAAGCGCCTCGCCGTATCCTGTGGAGCAGGACCAGGCGATGTTGGCAGTGGCCGGAAGCAGAGCCCGGATTTCACGGACAGCGCGGACGGCAGTCGCCAGAGGGCTTCCGTTGTTGTTGCTGTAAAAATGGTATAAAAGGGAGCCGTCCTGGCTGACTACAGCCACCTTTGTGGTGGTGGAACCGGCGTCAATACCCAGAAAGCAGTTGCCCTCATAGGAGGAGAGAGGGGCTTTGCGGACCGTGTGACAGCTGTGGCGGGCCGTAAATGCATCATAGTCTGCCTGATCTGCAAACAGAGGCTCCATCCTCTTTACTTCAAAATCCATCTTAATACCGTGTACCAGCCGTTTCACCAGTTCTTCCAGAGGAAGCATGGTTTCCTTGCTGCTGTTCATGGCAGCCCCCAGGGCGGCGAACAGGTGAGAGTGATCCGGAGCGATAATCTGGCTTCCCGACAGATTCAGGGTCCGGATAAAAGCCCTCCTAAGTTCCGGAAGAAAATGAAGGGGTCCGCCGAGAAACGCCACATTGCCCCGGATAGGCTTTCCGCAGGCCAGGCCGCTGATCGTCTGATTTACCACAGCCTGGAAAATGGAAGCTGCCAGATCCTCCCTGGTAGCGCCCTCATTGATAAGGGGCTGGATATCGGATTTGGCGAACACGCCGCATCTGGCTGCTATGGGATATATCATCTGATAGTTTTTTGCGTACTCGTTGAGGCCGGACGCGTCTGTCTGAAGCAGTGCGGCCATCTGGTCGATAAAAGAGCCGGTGCCGCCGGCACAAATGCCGTTCATCCGCTGGTCAATGCCGCCGGTAAAATAGATAATCTTGGCATCCTCGCCGCCCAGCTCAATGGCAACATCCGTATGCGGCGCCTCCTTCTGAAGCGCGGCGGCTACCGCAACCACTTCCTGGACAAAGGGAACTTCCAGGTGCCTTGAAAGGGTGAGTCCGCCGGAGCCGGTGATGGTGGGGCAAAGAGACGCAGGCCCCATTCTTTCATGGGCCCGGTTCAAAAGCCGGGCCAGGGTCTCCTGGATGTTGGCGTAATGCCGCTCATAGTCGGCAAACAATATCTTATGTGTTTCGTCAATAATGGCTATTTTTACAGTGGTGGAACCGATGTCGATTCCTAAAGAATAGTATTTCGTCATATTCTGCGGGGTCAGTCCCTGCCTCCTTTGCATAAAAAGGTATGCACAAAACCGCATACCGTAGGTAGTGTACCATAAAATAAGAAAGAATACAATTGGAGTTGCATGTTAAAAAATTGTTAACTGGTCATAAAAAAATGGTGAAAGTGCTGATTTGTTTGACAAACAGGCGGTCAGAAATTATAATGGTAAAGTCAAGGAAACAACTGGAAGATTGACAAACAGGAAAAGGGTGAGACTATGATTCAGATCTTTATGACAGAGGATGATGCTATCCATCAGAAAGATGAAATACAAAACGGCTGTTGGATGGCGCTTACGGATCCTACGGCCACGGAGATATTGGAGATCTCAGAAGCCTACAACATAGACCCGGATCACCTGAGGGCTCCTTTGGACGAGGAAGAGCGTTCCCGTATCGAGGCGGAGGACAGCTATACCCTGATATTGGTGGATATCCCTTCTATTGAGGAGCGCAGCGGTAAGGACTGGTATGTGACCATCCCTCTCGGCATTATTATGACGGAACAGATGATGATAACCGTGTGCCTGGAGGAGACGCCTATCCTTACGGCGTTTATGGACGGCAGGGTGAAGGAGTTCTACACCTATATGAAAAGCCGGTTTATCCTGCAGATTTTGTATCGGAACGCGTCCCAGTATCTGCAGTATCTGAGGGTCATTGACAAGAAAAGCGATGTGGTGGAGCAAAAGCTTCACAAAGCCCAGAAGAACCGGGAGCTGATGGAGCTTCTGGAGCTGGAGAAGAGCCTTCTGTATTTTTCCACATCCCTCCGTTCCAACGAGGTGGTGCTGGAAAAGCTGATGAAGTATGAGAAGGTTAAGAAGTATCCTGAGGATGAAGAGCTTCTTGAAGACGTCATCATCGAGAACAAGCAGGCCATTGAGATGGCCAACATTTACAGCGGCAATTTAAATGTAACCACAGAAGCCGTGGCGTCGGTGATTTCCAACAACCTGAATATCGTTATGAAGCTTTTAACTACGATCACGCTGGTTATGGCCATCCCCACCATGGTGGCAAGTTTTTACGGAATGAATGTGAGAGGGATACCCTTTGGGGATCATCCCTACGGATTCTGGGTTGTGCTGGGGTTTACGGCAGTGGTGTCCATGGTAGTGACGCTGATTTTTTCCAAGAAGGATTTGTTTTAGGGTCTGTTTTTAGAAAGGGTGCAGAAAAATATGAAGTTTTTCCACAAACTGGAATACAAGTACGGAAAATATGCTATTCATAACCTGATGTATTATATTGTGATTTTATATGCCCTGGGACTGGTGATGAACCTTATAAATCCGATGTTTTACTGGGTTTATCTTTCACTTGACATAGGGAAGGTGCTGCATGGGCAGATTTGGCGTCTGGTGACATTTTTGGTGTATCCGCCGACGCTGGCCACCTGGGCCTTTATGGATATTTTCTTTGGGATTTTGGCCCTGTTTATGTACCACAGTCTGGGACTGACCCTGGAGCGGGTGTGGGGCGCTTTCCGTTTTAACCTGTTCTTTTTTATGGGGGTTATCGGGCAGATCCTGGCGGCTTTTGTGGGGTATGTGGTATTTCACGACGCCTATTTTATTACCACCGGATTTTTGAATTTTTCCATATTCCTGGCCTTTGCCATCTGTTTCCCGGATGTGCAGTTTCTGATGTTTATGGTGATCCCGGTGAAGGCGAAATGGCTGGCCATTGCGGAGACAGCTGTCTATGCCTACAGTTTTTTCAGGGGAAGCGCAAGCACCAGATGTGAGATTGTGCTGTCCCTTATTAACGTGCTTTTGTTTGTGGCCATGACCCGGAATTATCAGAAGTATTCGCCCAGGGAGATTAAGCGGAAGCATGATTTTAAGGCAAAAGTGAAGGTGATGCCAAAGGGCAGAAGCATGCACAAGTGCGCGGTCTGCGGGCGGACCGAGGCGGACGGGGCGGATCTGGAGTTTCGGTACTGTTCGAAATGTGCAGGCGGGCTGGAGTACTGTATGGACCATCTGTATACCCACCAGCATGTGACGGAGGATGTTGTCCAGATTCATGATAAGCAGTAGGGGAAAGAGAATGCAACAGTATGGAGGAATAACATGAAAAAGACGAAGATTATTTGTACCATGGGGCCCAATTCGGATAACAGGCAGGTGATGGTTGACCTGGCTCTCAACGGCATGGATATTGCTAGGTTTAATTTTTCCCATGGTGATTATGAAGAGCAGAAGGGACGTCTGGAGCAGTTAAAGAGCGTCCGGGAGGAGCTTGGCCTTCCCATCGCTGCGCTTCTGGATACGAAAGGGCCGGAGATAAGGACCGGACTTTTGAAGGACGGCAAAAAGGTTGTGCTGTCAGAAGGGCAGGAGTTTACCCTGACCACCAGGAAGGTGGAGGGGGATGAGACCATGGCCCATATTAATTATGCCGGGCTGCCGCAAGATGTGTCGGAGGGAAACCGGATCCTTATTGACGACGGCCTGATTGAACTGAAAGTGGAGAAGTCGGAGGGCACCGAGATTATCTGTACGGTCATAAACGGCGGGGAATTGGGGCAGAGGAAAGGTGTCAATGTGCCGAATGTGAAGGTAAACCTTCCGGCCCTGACGGAGAAAGACAAGGAGGATATCTGGTTCGGCATTGAGGAGGGTTTTGACTTTATTGCCGCCTCTTTTGTGCGGAATGCGGACGCGATTATCGAGATTAAGCAGATGCTGGATGTGGCAGGAGCCAATCTCAAGGTTATCGCTAAGATTGAGAACGCGGAGGGGATTGATAACATTGACTCCATCATCGCGGCCAGCGACGGCATCATGGTGGCCAGAGGCGATATGGGCGTGGAGATCCCGGCGGAGCGGGTTCCCTATATTCAGAAGGAGATTATCCGCAAGTGCAATGAGGCCAGCAAGCCGGTTATAACGGCCACCCAGATGCTGGATTCCATGATCCGCAATCCCCGTCCCACCAGGGCGGAGGTGACGGATGTGGCCAACGCGGTGTACGACGGCACGGACGCGGTGATGCTGTCCGGGGAGACAGCCATGGGCAAGTACCCGGTGGAGGCCCTCAAGATGATGGCCCAGATCGCGGAGGAGACGGAGAAGCATCTGGATTATAACGCATACAGGAAGCGGAATGTGTCGGCGGAGAATCTGCGGAAGATCTCCAATGCGGTGTGCTTTTCTTCCGTGTCTACGGCCCACGACCTGGATGCCAAGGCTATTGTAGCCCCCAGCATCAGCGGTTTTACGGCGGGACTGCTTTCCAAGTACCGTCCCGGCGTGCGCATTATCGGCATGTCGCCCAGCGCTACCGCGGTCCGGCAGATGCAGATTATGTGGGGAGTTACACCTTTTATGGCCAAGAGGGCGGAGTCCACGGATATTCTTATCGCATCGTCCGTGGATCTTTTGAGGCAGAAGGGGATTTTAGAGTCAGGGGATGTGGTGGTGGTTACCGCGGGAGTGGTGAGCCATGAGAGGCGCCATGAACCGGCTCAGGACACCAATATTATGCGGGTAGTGAATATTTTATAGAAACAGATGGACAAAGAAGTCTGCTGTCGGGTACAATGTGACATCATTATGCCTGTACATGGCAGGCTTTTTGCCGTATTAAAAAACCCGGTCAAAAGACTGCGGGGAAAAGAGAGGAAAACAGATTATGGAAAAGAGACCCTTTGTGACACTTGAGCAGCTGCAGGAGATCGTGAAAGATTACCCGACCCCTTTTCATCTGTACGATGAGAGAGGGATTCGGGAGAACGCAGGGAGATTGAGAGAGGCTTTTGCCTGGAATAAGGGCTTTAAGGAGTATTTTGCCGTTAAGGCGACGCCGAATCCGTTTATTCTGAAGATACTGAAGGAGGAGGGATGCGGGGCCGACTGCTCTTCCCTGACAGAACTGATGATGTCCGACGCCTGTGGATTCAGTGGAACGGAGATTATGTTTTCGTCCAACGATACGCCGCCGGAGGAGTTTCAGTTTGCCCACGATCTGGGAGCCATCATCAATCTGGATGATTTTACCCATATCCGGTGTCTGGAGGAGACTCTGGGGAAGCTTCCGGAAACCATCTGCTGCAGGTACAATCCGGGCGGCGTCTTTAAGATCAGCAACGATATCATGGACAACCCCGGGGATGCCAAGTACGGAATGACCACGGAGCAGCTGTTTGAGGCCTTTAAGGTGCTCAAGGCCAAAGGGGTAAAATATTTTGGTATTCATGCGTTTCTGGCCAGCAATACGGTGACCAATGAATACTATCCTATGCTGGCAAAGGTATTGTTCGAAGTGGCTGTGAAGCTTCAACGTGAGACAGGAGCTGATATTCGGTTTATCAATCTGTCCGGAGGAATCGGGATTCCCTACAGTCCGGACCAGGAGCCCAATGATATCATGGCCATCGGCGACGGGGTAAGAAAGGTGTATGAGGAGGTACTGGTGCCCGCCGGCATGGGGGACGTGGCGCTGTTTACGGAGCTGGGACGGTTTATGCTGGCCCCCTACGGGTGCCTGGTGACAAAGGCAATCCATGAAAAGCATACTCACAAGGAATACGTGGGAGTGGACGCCTGCGCGGTGAATCTGATGCGGCCCGCGGTCTACGGGGCGTACCACCATATTACGGTGGCCGGAAAGGAGGACAAAGCCTGCGATCAGGTGTATGATGTGGTAGGATCCCTGTGTGAGAATTGCGACAAGTTTGCCATTGACAGGAGTCTGCCCAGGATTGAGAAAGGGGATCTGCTGGTAATTCACGATACGGGAGCCCACGGGTTTTCTATGGGATATAATTATAACGGAAAACTGAAATCCGCGGAGCTGCTTTTGAGGGAGGACGGCTCTGTGGACATGATTCGGAGGGCGGAGACGCCCCAGGATTATTTTGCCACGTTTGATTTCTGTGACGTTATGGGAAAGTACGGGGAACAGGGCGAAAGAAATCTGTAATGAAAATGAAAGGCCGGTTTACAAAATAGAAACGAAAAACCTGCAGGCAGGGGAGTCGGATTTTTGGAAAACTTTCTCTGCATTCCGGTTTGCCCGGGGCACACCGGAACGCAGGTTTTTTCGGAGTGCTCTGCTCCCAAGGGGCGGCGGGATTCCGAAAAAGGGCAGAAAAATCCCCGTATCCTGGTGATACGGGGGATAGCTTTTTCTTTAGGATTAGGATTAAAAGGATTAAGGATTTAATATCTGTGCATTTCTTATGGATATAGTATAGCACAAAGAATCGGAAAATGTTTGTATAATGTTTGAATAGATTATGAAGAAATTCTTAAGTCTGAGCT
>JAAWLV010000082.1 GCA_022798105.1 Hungatella sp. | reverse complement strand
TACAGTCTCGCCCTCTCCGCCGCAGCCGTTTTCCAACAAACCTACAGTCTCAATAAAGCAAAAAGCGTTTCTGTAGCCTCCACCTGTGTTTTTACGGTGGTCAGTCTGATTTGAAAGCAAACAAAAAAGGGATTCCAAAGATACCTCCCGTTTAAGGGAAATATCTTCAGAATCCCTTGATTTCAAGCCTTTTGAGGCTTCCTTACTCTTTCACTTTTGACATCAAGACCACTGTCTCCACATGCCCCGTCCCCCCAAACATATCGCAGCACCTGACCTTTTGCACCTGATACCCCCTATCGCACAAATACCTCAAATCCCTGGCCAGCGTAGCCGAATCACAGCTAACATACACCACCCTGTCCGGCCCCATCTTCACAATCGTCTCCAGGCATTTTTCGTCGCATCCCTTTCTCGGCGGGTCAACCAC
Organism: Hungatella sp.; assembly: GCA_022798105.1. Lineage (GTDB taxonomy): Bacteria > Bacillota > Clostridia > Lachnospirales > Lachnospiraceae > UBA3402. The sequence goes on along the minus strand of JAAWLV010000082.1, from coordinate 13,571 downwards.
AATCACGTCCGCCGGGCTGCCATGTTTTTCATACCACTCCGGCAGAACCTCCTCCGCTTTTCCCACAAAAAATTCTACATTCTTAAACCCGTTTAACGCCCCGTTTTCTCTGGCATCCGCTATGGCCTGCGGCACAATCTCCACACCAAATACCTTCCTTGCCTTTTGTGCCAGAAACAGTGAGATAGTCCCGATACCGCAGTACAGATCCCACACTACCTCATTGCCGGTAAGCCCTGCGTATTCAAGCGCCGTGCGGTACAGTTTCTCTGTCTGCACCGGATTTACCTGATAAAAAGACTGGGGAGAAATCCGATACTTTACATCTCCGATATAATCTGTAATGAATCCCGGCCCCCAGACATGGACCGTCTCTTCTCCCATAATCACATTGGTCTTTTCTGTATTGATATTGCAGGAAATACTGGCCATGCCTTTTATCTCCCTTAAGCGCCCGGCCAGTTCCTCCATCTTCGGCACATTCCTCCCGTTAATAACCAGGCATACCATCAGTTCTCCTGTCCGGAACCCTTTGCGGATCAGCACATGGCGGATCAGTCCCTGATGGGTTTTCTCCTCATAAGGTCTAACATGATATTGATTCATAAAATCCTTTATAACCTTGAGAATTTCCCGGTTCTCCTCCACTCCGAGAAGACAATCCTCCTGAGGAATAATTGTGTGGGTCCTCCCTGCAAAAAACCCTGTCACAACCTTCCCTTCCCTGTCCACTCCAAAGGGAAACTGAGCCTTATTGCGGTACCGCCATGGATTCTCCATACCGATGATAGGCAAAAATTCTGCTTCCCCGCAGTTTCTTAAAACTTGCTGCCCTCCGTCTTTCGTCTCTTCCCCTATTCGGCGAAGATTGTCTATTTTCCCGATCCGCACCAGATTGTTGAACACCTTATTTTCCTTAAACTTAAGCTGCTCTTCATAGCTCATAGCCTGAAGCTGGCAGCCGCCGCACTGCCTGGATACAGGGCATGCCGGCTCCACTCTGGCCGCAGACGGTTCCAACACCCTTATAAGCCTTGCGTAACCGTAAGATTTTTTCATCTTCATGGCCAAAGCTTCCACCACATCCCCGATTACCGTGTCCTTAATAAACCAGATATATCCGTCCGTCTTCCCGATTCCCGCCCCTTCGTCGTTCATGTCCTCAATGGTTGCTTTAAATATATCATTTTTCTTAATATCCATATCCACCAGTCCTCATCCAAATATATCATTTACAGCAGCGCGCCTGACCCATTCATCTAAGAATCCACACGATTTATGCGAAAGAATTTCTTTCCCTGTTTCTTAAGAATTACTTCCAGAATTTTACACATCTTTTATGGAAACAACAAACTCTATTCACAATTCCCTGATATTATATAACCATGATATCGAAAAGATATTGAACAGCCGAAAAACGGCAGGATTTCCTGCCCCAGAGGCAGGAACCCTTATAGAATGAGGCAGGCGGCAACCAGCGCGCAACCGTCGCCAGCCTCGACAAACAACTCAAGCAGCCCTCCTGCTTTTAATAATAGATAAACATACAACAAACGGAGCCTTGGAAAAACAGATGCATGTTCATCTCTTTTTCCAAGGTTCCGTTTATTCTTTTACAGGTCAGTGCTCCGTGGTCTTTCGTATATTTGTCTCAAACAGCTTGTTATACCCCATCCATCCCGGGTTATCTCCGCCTGCCCGCAGCGCCTCTATCATCGTCTCCATCTTGGCATCTGTATTATCCGCAAAATTCAGTGCCAAAGCCTCCAGCAGTGCAGGCTTTTTAGGAGACCCGTACTCCAGCTCCCCATGATGGGACAAGATACAATGCTTCAGTTCCGATGCAAGCTTCTTGGGAAACCCCTGTATCCCCTTCATTCTCTCTGTCAGCATCTCCGTTCCTATGACAATATGCCCCAAAAGCTGTCCGTCGTCCGTATAGTCATTTTCCGGAAACACCGACAATTCCTGCATCTTCCCTATATCATGGAACATGGCCGCGGCTATAAGCAGGTCACGGTTTAAACCGGCATAAAACCCTGCAAAATAATCACACAATTTCACCACGCCCAGAGTATGTTCCAAAAGCCCTCCCACAAATCCGTGGTGAACGCTTTTGGCCGCGCTGTGAATCCGAAATTCTTTAATAAATTTCTGATCCTCTATAAAAAAGGAGGACGCCAACTGATTCAGATACGGATTCTTAATAGATTTCACATATTCAACCAGCTCCCTGTACATCTCCCCGATATTTTTGGCGGACACCGGAAGATAATCCGCAGGCGAATACTCCCCTTCGTCAGCCCGTCGGATCCGCTTTACATTCAGCTGGTTGGAGCCCTGAAATACAGTCACATCCGCATCCACATGAACGTAATCCATCGTTTCAAAATAGCTTACCCCCGGTGAATTCAGATCCCATATCTTTGAATCAATGGTTCCCGTCTTGTCCTGGAGCACCAGATTGCCGTACTCCTTACCTGATTTTGTCAGGGAAATCTGTTTGTTCTTGCACAGGTATACCTCCGATATCCGCATGCCCTCCCGCAGCGTCTCAATATACTTCATATCCTTGCCCTCCATCTCTTTTCCGTTATCCGGCAACTTCGTAAGGCAAAGCCAGGTTTATTACCTGGCTCCTACAGTCACCTGAAATTCTAATTCTTTATATTCGTCAATTCCCCGTCTCTGAACCACCACTTTCACTTCCGCACCGCTGGACAGTGTTTCCACCTGGTTCTGATAGTCTTTCATGGTGGAAATATCTTCCCCGCCCACACCGACAATAATATCTCCGTTCTGGATTCCCGCGTCATAAGCAGGCCCCTCGGGAATGCACTCCGTCACATAGATTCCCATAGGAATTCCCTCCAGTGCCTTGGCCCCGCTGACCTCCTGGCCCCGGATGCCCAGATAAGGAATAGGATGTCCGTTGGACATCTTCTCCAGTATGGACTTATAATCAGAGATAGCCATGGCAACGGTCATGCCTGATACGCCTTCCTCATCATAGACCCCGGTAACCCACCCGATAACCTCGCCGTTTGTATTGATCAAAAAGGTTCCGGCTCCTGCATTGGTCTTTATGTCTGCATAAAAAAGCCTGGTTGTTCCGTCTGCTACCTGTACGTTCCGGGCTACAAAAGAAATCGTTCCATAAGTACAGGAATGAACCATCCCCACAGGGGCTCCAAGGGCTGCCACCAGATCTCCCTGCTTCATATTGTAGGAATTCCCAAGTTTCAAAGTCGCTGTCTCCAGCACGGTCTCCTCACTGAGCTGTTCGGAGGCCACACTGACAATGGCCATGCCGGATATGGTGTCTTTCTGCTTTATCGTTCCGTCTGCTTCACTTCCGTCTGCAAATGTCACCTTTATAGAGTCTGCCTGTTCCACCGCCCCTTCCGGTGTAAGGATTAAAAATTCCTGACCGGTGGAAGCAATAATCACTCCCGCATAAAGCCCCGCCGTCTCCACCGGATTGTCAAACCAATCCACATCCCGCCTTACGGAATGAACCTCCACAATCCCTCTGTCCGCCTCCTGGGCTACATCCCGCAAGGTTTTGTACAGTTTGTTCAGATCTCCCACAGAATATGTGTAATCATCCAACATCGCTTGTACCAGTTCCTCTAAAGGTTCTGTCTCGGGTTCCGTTTCGGTTTCAGTCTCAGTACTGCTGTCTGCTTCCGGCTGGGGTCCGGACTGATCCCCGCCGCTCTCTTCATTTTTGTCTTCAGGTTTGACCAAATCCTCCAGTGAACTGTCCGGTGCCGGCTGCGTCTCTTTTACCTGACTGTCCGAAGGATCATCTTTGGGGATCGTAACCACAATGCTCTCCTGTGTAGTCTGAGGTATCAGATACTGCTTTGCCAATGGGGACGCCACACCATAGCCGGCCCCCGCCGCCGCCCCGCCCAGCACCGCAATAAACAGCCACGCCAAAAAACGTCCCGCCGCCTGTCTTCTGGTCATCGGGGGCTTTGCGATTTTTTCCCGTATAAACGGGCGTTTTTCCCTGGGTTCATTCTCTGGACCGTCTGGTTTTGGCATACGCATCCTCCTCTCTGAGGCTTGTCTTTATATCTTACTGACTGCCTGGGCAAATCCGTCCTCCTCATTGCTCCCCACCACAGTCCCTGCCAACTCCTTAATCTTCTCACAGGCATTGGAAGGGGCAAATGAGTTGGGGAAACACTGGAACAGGGAAAGGTCGTTCATTCCATCCCCTATTACCATAACCTCCTCCTTTGAAAGGCCCTTCATTCTGATCACTTTCTCTAAAATGTACCCCTTCTGAGCCTCTTTATCCGTGACCTCCACATTATCCTCGAGAGAAGATAAAAACGATATGCCGGGAATATTTTTCAGGCTTTCTCTCGCCTCCTCCAGCTCATGGCTTTCCATGGCAAAAGCTTCCACCTTTATAATCTCCAGATCCCCGCTTAAAAATCTGTCAAAATCATCTATCTTCTGAAGCCGGTTGCAGGGCATGTACTCTTTCTTTCCGCCCTTTTCAAACTCTTCCCCGTTTCCTCCGAACCTTCTGCGCCCTCTCTCTATAAACATATCCCTTACAAAAGAAGGCTCATATTCTGTATAAAATCCGTCTGTGGCAAAGATCATATACGGAATATTGCGGCTTTTAAAAATCCCCGCCACATCCTTCACAACCGCCTTATCCATATAGCAGCTCATAAGGATTTTTCCGGCTCTGTCCACATACTGGGAACCATTGCCCAAAATAGCCTCGCATGTAAGACGGTGCTCATCCAGGATGGGATATACGCCGCTGTAATCCCGCCCCGATGCAATAACAAATTCTATCCCTCTCTCTTCCAGGCTTCGGATCGCATCCAGATTGCCGGGAGAAATCTGGCCGTACCTGTTTAGAAGTGTCCCGTCCATATCACTGACAACCATCCTCACCATACTGTCTGCTTCCTCCTGCTATAACGAATGATCTAAAAACTATTTCTGAAAGAATTTTATCACGCCGGCAACAGAATGGCAATCATTTTGGCATGTTTTCGACACATTTTTGACGGTTTTTAAAAAAACCGGCATTTTGACGCTGATATGGACCGCGCAGCCTGTGCGCAGTCCTGCCCGGGAGAGTTCCATACACTCACAGCAAAGCAGCGGTATCCCCTTTTCATGGGTATACCGCTGCTTTTTCACGGGTGAATACATCCGCTCTTTTTATTCTGCTCCTTCCAGCGCCGCTGCAACAGCCTCTATAATACCGTTGCTGGTATTGGTCGCGCCGGATACCGTATCCACTTCGGCTGTCTGATTGGCAATTATATCCTCCGTCACATGTTTCTCAGCTGCCTCATAGATACCCTCTGTCTCCCCATGCTCCTTTAAAACCACAGAGACGATGTTGCCGCCTTCTACCGTCACTTCCACGGTAATATCTCCGTTATTGCCCTTGCCGGTTCCCTCATACACGCCGTCCTTGTAGCTGCCCTGCACCTTTGGAGCTGCGCTTTCGCTGCCGGTATCGGCTGCAATCTCGGCCTCTGTATGTCCGCCGTTGGCCTCTACATAATCCTCGGCTGCACTTCCGGCGATACGGCCGAATACCACGATATCCGTAACCGCATTGCCGCCCAGACGGTTAGCTCCGTGCACGCCTCCCGTGATTTCGCCTGCGGCAAACAGTCCGGGAATAACACTTCCGTCTTCCTTAAGAACCTCTGTGGCCGTGTTGATCTTCACACCGCCCATGGTGTGGTGGATCGCCGGCGCGCAAAGGGCCGCGTAGAATTTAGGCTTGTCCAGGGGAAGTTCCATGCTCTCTCTGCCAAACTCCTCATCCTTGCCTGCAGCCTTATAGCCTGCATATGTTTTCAAAGTCTCAGCCAAAGCCGCGCCGTCTACGCCGATAGCCTCACCCAGCGCCTCAGGCGTGTCTGCCTCTGTGACAATACCTGCCTTTATGTAGGATTCGATGGCTGCCAGGCTCTCTCTCACTGCCTCGTCAAAGACCATATAGCACTGCCCGCCTGTCTGCTCCAGGATCGCCGCAGATACCACATCCCTGGTCTCCAGCTCATTGCAGAAACGCTTGCCTTCTTTGTTCACCAGGATAGCGCCGTTGCCGCGCACGCCTTCTGTGTACATGGTCTGAGTGTCCGGGTTAACCGTCGGATGAGTCTGAACCTGTTCCATGTCCACCAACGCGGCTCCCAGTTCTTTGGCCATGGTAATGCCGTCGCCGGTAGCTCCTGCGTGATTGGTAGTGCCAAATCCGGCCAGATCCGCCTTGTACTCCACTACCATATCGGAGTTGGCGCCAAAACCGCCTGTAGCCAGGATTACAGCCGTACAGTCGATGGTAAACGCTTCCCCGTCTTTGCCGGTTCCCGTAACGCCGCAGACTTTTCCGCTGTCATCTACCAGGATCTTCTCCGCCGTTGTCTCTAAAAGCACCGGGATACCCAGTTCCTCTGTCTTGGCGTTAAGCGCCTTCACAAGCATGGGGCCCACTGCCGACGTGTCTGTAGGCCTGTGGATACGTTTCACGCTTGCGCCGCCGAACATACCGACAACACTTAAATCGCCGCCAATCTCATTAACCCAGTCTACCGCATCCTTGGAATTCTCCGCCATAACGGTAACCAGTTCCTTGTCATTTAACTCCTTGCCGCCTTTCATGGTGTCTTCCACAAACAGTTCAACGGAATCCTCGATCTGCTCCGCCTCCTGGTAGGAAGTCCCTGCTGCATTAAGCCCGCCGGTGGATCGGGTGGTGTTTCCTCCTGTAATAGGCATCTTCTCCAAAATAACCACATCCGTCGCGCCGTCCTGCATAGCCTGGATAGCTGCCGTCATACCGGCACCGCCGGCGCCGATCACAACGATGTCCGCCTGCTGGCTGGCTGCCTTCTCCTCCTCTTTGGGCTCGGTCTCGGCCTCGGTAGTCTCCTCCGCCGTTGTCTCTGCTGCCGTAGTAGTCTCAGCTGCTGTCTCTGCCGCCGTAGTTGCATCGGTACTCTGTGCGCCGCAGGCTGCCAGGGACACCGTCATAACGGCAGCCAGTGCCGCTGAAACCAGCTTCATTCCTGATTTTCTCATTACTTTTCCTCCTGAAATCGTTCAGTTTCCCGTCAAAATACGGAAGCCCCCGCATAACTGTTCACATCACGCCCGATTACTCCGCTGATTCGTCATCATCCAGTACAGTTATGGGATTACATTCACAGGACGCCTGTGAACCGCAGCTCCTTTACCGCAGTGCAGCCCCGGCAATCCTTCCGGAAAACTGTATCCATAGTCTATCACCCTGTTAAATTAATGTCAAGATGTTGAAGTCAAAAGGTATTTTTGTACTCCCGCAATCGTTACTGTTCACTGGTGCCCAGTAAACAGTAACCCAGTCCGCCATTCCCAATCGCCTTCGGCGATGGGCGGCCTGGTTCGCTGCCATTACGTGCATCCTCCCGGCTAATCAGCGTAGTGATTAGCCGGGAGGGGAACAGTAACCCGCAATCCTCAAAAACATTCAGAATCCGCTCTGATCCGGCTGCTTTTTCATGGTAAAATTTAATAAAAAAATCCCACTATACTCCCCGTTTTTATGGTATACTAAAAAGCGGAGCTTTACAGCGGCAATTTTTAACGGGGAATAAACATCTATGAATACAAAATCTTTAAAAACTTTAGAATATGACAAGATCATTGCCCAGCTGGAGGAGTACGCTACCTCCCCCCTGGGCAGACAGCTGTGCAGGGATCTTCTTCCCTCCGTGGATATCGGCGAGATCCGCACCCTGCAGGCCGAGACCACCCACGCCCAAACCCGCGTACGCCAGAAAGGCAGCCTATCCTTTTCCGGGTTAAAGGATGTAAGAGATTCCTTAAAACGCCTGGAGATCGGCAGTTCCCTGGGCATCACCGAACTTTTATCCGTCAGTTCCATGCTGACCATCGCCGCCAGAGCAAAAGCTTACGGGCGGCATGAGGAGTCGGACCTTCCGGACGATTCCTTAGAAGAGATGTTTCGCAGGCTGGAACCTTTGACACCCCTGAACACGGAAATCAAGCGGTGCATCCTGTCGGAGGAAGAGATAAGCGACGATGCCAGCCCGGGACTGCGCCATGTGCGCCGTTCCATGAAACTTATCAACGACCGGGTACACACCCAGTTAAACGCGCTTCTTAACTCCAACCGCTCCTACCTTCAGGATGCGGTCATCACCATGCGGGACGGCCGCTACTGCCTGCCTGTAAAGGCGGAGCACAAAGGCCAGGTGTCCGGCATGGTTCACGATCAGTCCGCCACAGGCTCTACGCTGTTCATCGAACCTATGGCCATTATCCAGCTGAACAATCAACTGCGGGAGCTGGAGGTTCAGGAGAAAAAGGAGATCGAGGCCGTGCTGGCAGACTTAAGCAACCAGGCGGCCCCCTATACGGAGGAGATCCGCATGGATCAGGAGCTTCTGGCTAAGCTTGACTTCATTTTCGCCAGAGCCGCCCTGTCCAGGCACTACCGGGGCAGCGAGCCTGTTTTCAACACCAACGGATACCTGAATATAAAAGACGGCCGCCATCCTCTTCTGGATCCGGCCAAAGTGGTGCCCATTAACATCCATCTCGGAAAAGACTTTGACCTTCTGGTGGTGACAGGGCCCAATACCGGCGGCAAGACCGTCTCCCTTAAGACCGTGGGGCTGTTTACCCTTATGGGGCAGGCAGGTCTGCACATCCCGGCTTTTGACGGATCTGAGCTGGCGGTTTTTGAGGAAGTATTTGCGGACATCGGAGACGAGCAGAGCATCGAGCAGAGTCTGAGCACCTTCTCCGCCCATATGACCAACATCGTGTCCATCTTAGACCAGGCTGACAGCCGTTCCCTCTGTCTCTTCGACGAGCTTGGAGCCGGCACCGATCCCACCGAGGGAGCGGCCCTGGCCATTGCCGTATTAAGCTTTCTTCACAACATGAAATGCCGCACCATGGCCACCACCCATTACAGTGAGTTAAAGGTCTATGCCCTCACCACTCCCGGTGTGGAAAATGCCTGCTGTGAATTCAGCGTGGAGAACCTTCAGCCCACCTACCGGCTTCTCATCGGCATCCCGGGCAAGAGCAACGCCTTTGCTATTTCCAAAAAGCTGGGGCTTCCCGATTTTATCATTGAGGACGCCAAAAACCATCTGGAATCCAACGATGAAACCTTCGAAGATCTGCTGGCCCATCTGGAGGAGAGCAGGCTGACTATCGAGAAAGAGCAGGAGGAAGTCCGCCTCTATAAAGAAGAAGCGGCAAAACTGCGGGCCCGCCTTGCTCAGAAGGAAGAGCGTCTGGATCAGCAGAAAGAGAAGCTTCTGCGCAAAGCCAACGAGGAGGCCCAGCGCATCTTAAGCGAGGCCAAAGAGACGGCTGACCAGGCCATCAAGAATATCAACCGCCTTGGCACATCCTCCGGTTCTGCCAAGGAGCTGGAGGCCGAACGGACCCGGCTGAGGGAGAAAATGAACCAGGCCGACCAGAAGCTGACAGTCAAAACCAAAGGACCCAAAAAGACCGTTTCAGCTAAGTCCCTGCGTATCGGGGACAGCGTCCGGGTGTTGTCCCTGAACTTAAACGGCACGGTCACCACCCTGCCCAACATAAAAGGCGACCTGTATGTTCAGATGGGTATCCTCCGATCCCAGGTTAATATTAAAGATCTGGAGCTGATCCCCGACGCTCCGGACACGGCAGACACCTCCAAGACAAAACAAAAGACGGGCAGCGGCAAGATTAAGATGTCCAAGTCCTTTGCCGTATCGCCGGAGATCAATCTCATCGGCATGACCACGGACGAGGCCGTTCCCATGCTGGACAAATATTTAGATGACGCCTATCTGGCCCATCTGCCCCAGGTGCGGGTGGTACACGGGCGGGGGACCGGGGCTTTAAGAACTGCAGTCCATAAGAAACTGAAAAAACTGAAGTATGTAAAAGAATTCCGCCTTGGAGAGTTCGGCGAGGGGGATACAGGTGTTACCATTGTGATTTTTAAGTAGGAGGTAAATAAATGGCAGAAAAACAACGGGTGTTGATCGTTGACGATGATGCCAATATTGCGGAGCTGATTTCGCTCTATCTGACAAAAGAATGTTATGAGACTCTGATTGTATATGACGGCGAGGAAGCCCTCCGGGTTTTTGGCGAGTTTAAGCCTAATATCATCCTTCTGGATCTGATGCTTCCGGGTATTGACGGATACCAGGTGTGCCGGGAACTTCGGACCACCTCCCAGGTTCCCATTATCATGCTTTCCGCCAAAGGCGAGATTTTTGACAAGGTGCTGGGGCTGGAGCTGGGGGCTGATGACTACATGATAAAACCCTTTGACTCCAAGGAACTGGTGGCTCGGGTCAAGGCAGTGCTGCGCCGCTACCACGCCGCGCCGGCCGCCCCCGCTTCCCCTGCGCCGGCCGGACAGCAGGGGGACTATGTGGAGTATCCTGACCTGATTGTCAATCTGACCAACTATTCGGTAACCTACAACAACCGCTCTGTGGAGATGCCCCCCAAGGAACTGGAGCTTTTGTATTTTCTTGCCTCCTCCCCCAACCAGGTATTTACAAGGGAGCAGCTTCTGGATCACATCTGGGGATATGAGTACATCGGCGATACCCGGACCGTGGACGTGCACATCAAGCGCCTCCGGGAAAAGATCAAGGACAACGAAAACTGGGCGCTGACCACGGTATGGGGCATCGGCTACAAATTTGAGGTGAAGCGCTGACAAACATATGAAACATTCTCTCTACTATAAATTTATTTTAGGATATCTTATCTTCGGGCTTTTAGGATTCTGCGCCGTGGCAACCGTGGCCTCGGAGCTGACCTACGAACAGCTGATAAAGGAGGAAGCTGTAACCCTCTACGACGAAGCCAGTCTTCTTGCTTCCAGCTACAGCCAGGTGTACAAGGGCAGAAACTTAAATATTGCCTCCGCTTACCCCCAGATGGAAGCCGTGGCCGTGTATCTTCGGGCAGAAATCTGGGTGGTGAACCGAAACGGCACCATTGTCGTGAACAGCAACCAGTCCCGGAGGGTCGGGGAACGCATTGAAGGCTTTGACCCTGTCTTTAACGGCAACCGCCCCTACACCATCGGCACTTACAACGGGTGTTTTGCTGAGGATGTTATGACAGTCTCGGCTCCCATAACAGGAAACTATACCACCTACGGTTATGTGCTGATCCACCTGCCTATAAGCCAAATCACAGGCTCCAAGGATCGCTTCCTGAATATCCTGTACATAGTCTCCGGCATTATTTTCGGGCTGTCGCTGATTATTCTGCTGGTATTTACCGCCACCGTGTACATCCCTCTCAAAAAGATCACGGAGGCGGCCAACCAGTACGCGGAGGGAAACTTAAAGTACAAGACGACCATACACACCCAGGATGAGATGGGGTATCTGGCGGCTACTTTGAATTATATGTCCGACGAGCTGGACAAGATGGAGGAGTATCAGAAAACCTTTATCGCCAATATCTCCCATGACTTCCGCTCCCCCCTGACTTCCATCAAGGGGTATCTGGAAGCCATCCTGGACGGAACCATCCCCCCTGAGATGTATGAAAAATATCTCACAAGGGTCATCTCCGAGACGGACCGCCTGAACAAGCTGACCCAGGGACTTCTCACTCTGAATTCCCTGGACAGCAAAGGCTATCTGTCCCGGACCAATTTTGACATTAACCGGGTGATCAAAGATACTTCCGCCTCCTTTGAGGGCACCTGCGACACGAAAAATATCGTGCTGGATCTGACCTTTTCCGAGACCATCACCATGGTCTATGCCGACCTTGGAAAGATTCAGCAGGTTCTCTACAACCTGATTGACAATGCCATCAAATTCAGCCTCCAGGACTCCGTAATCTATATCCAGACTTCCGTCAAATATGAAAAGGTCTTTGTATCCGTGAAGGATACAGGCATCGGAATCCACGTTATAAGCACCGAGGGCGTGGGGACGGAGTTTATCTTTTCCCTGCCCCGGGCAGGCGTGGCCTGATACCCATTAGAAAGGCAAAGGCTTCTCCCTCCGGGGCATTCCCGTTACACCCAGAAGCTGATAGACGGGATCCGCCTGAACGCAGGCTTCAAACTGCCCTTCCGGATCCGCCCAGCTGTCAAAGGTTTTAGACGTGGTATACACCAGCCTGGGGGCGATGAGGGCCAGAAGCATGTGCTGGTCAAAGGGAAGGGTATCCTCATTGTCTCTGTATTTCTGATAGTTGCGGCAGAACCAGTAGGGAAATCGGTCGGCAATATCCTTTACGGTCTCCCCCTTTGAGCCCCGGGACAACGCGTCCCCTCTGTTGCCTGCGCAGCTGCTTACTGCCATGGCAAACCGCTCATCCTGAGCCGTACACCACAGAGCCGTCTTTCCTCCTCTGGAATGGCCCACAACAGCCACACGCGTTTCATCTATCAGCGGTTCTGTCTCAAAATAATCCATAATCTGGCTGGCCGCCCAGGCCCACACGGTAATGGCTCCCCATGCGTCATCCGGCCGGTTCTTTGCATAATCCGGAAACAGTTTGCCCATGACTGCATAAAGGACCCGGAAGAAAAAGCCGCCAGGTTTCAGATATCCCCCAGCGGCCTTTGGCTCACACATCTAATTCTGTTCTTTCTCCCGATACCTCTTCAAAAGCCTGTTAATCCTCCCCGTAGGATTCAGCAAGTCACTGAGAGAAGCATCATGGTTCAGATTATCAATAATCAGCGCAATATACTTGCTCATATCCACGCTGGTATAGTAATCCCTGGACAAAAGCTCCGGACTCTGGTACACCAGATTGGTGGTCAGAATCCTGTCAATAAGCCCCTGCTCATGGAATTTGTCAAACCCTTTAAGCCCATTGGTAAACAGCCCGAAGGTGGAGAAGATAAACACCTTCCTGGCCTTTCTCCTTTTAAGCTCCGCCGCCACGTCCTGCATGCTCTCCCCGGAAGAAATCATATCGTCCACGATAATAACGTCTTTCCCCTCCACACTGCTGCCCAAAAACTCATGAGCCACAATGGGATTCCTGCCGTCCACGATCCTGGTGTAATCCCGGCGCTTGTAGAACATACCCATGTCCAGCCCCAGCACATTGGCAAAGTACACGGCGCGGTTCATGCCGCCCTCATCCGGGCTGATAACCATCATGTGGTCGCTGTCAATCTCCAGCTCCGTCTCCACCTTCAGAAGATGCTTAATAAACTGATAGATAGGCTGAACCGTCTCAAACCCTTTTCTGGGAATCGCGTTCTGCACCCGCGGGTCATGGGCGTCAAAGGTGATGATATTCTCCACACCCATATTGGCCAGCTCCTGCAGAGCCAAAGCGCAGTCCAAGGATTCTCTGCTGGAACGCTTGTGCTGCCTTCCCTCATATAAAAACGGCATAATCACATTAATCCTGCGGGCTTTTCCCGCTGCTGCCGCGATAATCCTCTTTAAATCCTGAAAATGGTCGTCCGGCGACATGTGGTTGGTCATACCGCACAGGGAATAGGTCAGACTGTAATTGCACACATCGACCATGATATACAAATCGTC
>JAAWLV010000081.1 GCA_022798105.1 Hungatella sp. | reverse complement strand
GGAGGGCCTCACCCCGAGTGTTTTCTGCTTTAAGGGCTCATCGGAATGTTTGGCATATCTGAACCCGGTCGGCACACAGCCTGCCTCCCCTCGCTGGCTCCGCGACAACCTCCGCCCTTGCTCACTCAACAATACAGCAATAGGACGAATTTTACGTTCCGCGGTTTACCCAGGGCAGGCTATCTGAACGGTTACCGGGATTGTCAGAACCGTGTTACTGTTACGCAAAATTTTAAACTTTTTATAAACTAACTATACATGAATACCAACTTATGGTAAAATGGCATGGAACAAAACAGGCGGCGGCGCCTTTTGCCCCCGTCTGACCGTCCTCCTCCTTAACTTCGTACCTGGAGAGTCCCGCGGCAAGGAGTTTTTTGTGGACGATCACATTAAGATGAAAGATATCCCCAAGCAGGACCGCCCCTACGAGAAGTGCATCCTAAAGGGGCCCGGGATATTAAGCGACGAAGAACTGCTGGCTGTTATCCTGCGGACCGGCAGCAAACATTTAAGCTCTCTTCAGCTAGCCCGAAAAGTGTTGGAGCTGACGTACCCCAAAGATGACGGCCTTTTGGGCCTTTGCCGTTTGTCCCTGTCCGATTTTCAGAAGCTTCCGGGCATCGGCGACGTCAAGGGTATCCAGCTGCAGTGCATCGGAGAACTGTCAAAGCGAATCAGCCGCCGTACGGCAACTGTCAGAAATACTACATTCGAAAACCCCCAGTCCGTGGTGGAATACTACATGGAGGAGATGAGGCATCTGCGGCAGGAGCACCTCTATGCCATGCTTCTTAATACCAGGCAGGCCCTGATCCGGGACCTGCTTATATCAAAGGGGACGGTAAACGCGTCCCTTGCCTCGCCCCGGGAGATTTTTATCGAGGCTCTGCGATACCAGGCAGTGGGCATCATTCTGGTACATAACCACCCCAGCGGCGATTCCACCCCCAGCCGGGAGGACTGCCTTTTTACCAGAAAGGTTTATGAGGCCGGAAGCCTTGTGGACATTCAGCTTCTGGATCACATCGTCATTGGGGACAATAACTACTGCAGTTTTAAAAAAGAGGGAATGTTGTAGATGGAATCCAAATATAACCGCTATATTTTGGCAGGCCTGACCGTGTTCTGTGTCCTGCTTATCGGAATCACCATGGTCACGGATCAGTGGCTGGAGCCTCTGCGCACAGGGGTGGGATATGTGCTCATCCCCATCCAGTCCGGCGTCAACCGGGCAGGCGTGGCTATATACGAACAGCTTTCCGATTACGGGAAGCTAAAGAGCGCGGTTGAAGAAAACCGCAGGCTTCAGACAGAGATTGACAATCTGACGGAGGAGAACAACCGCCTGATGTCAGAGCAGTTTGAACTTCAAAGGCTTCGGGAGCTTTACGCCCTGGATCAGGAGTATATGCAGTACAACAAGACGGCGGCCCGGGTTATCGCCAATGATTCCGGCGACTGGTTCCAGGTGTTCAGGGTCAATAAAGGGTCCGCCGACGGGATACAGGTGGGAAACAATGTTCTGGCAGGCGGCGGCCTGGCAGGCATCGTTACCGATGTGGGAGCCCACTATGCCACGGTCCGCTCCATTATCGACGACTCCAGCCGTGTCAGCGCCATGGCCCTCCAGTCAGGGGACACCTGCATGGTAGGCGGGGATCTGACGCTGTACAAGGAGGGGCGACTGACCATCGCGGACATTAAGAAGGACGGGGACGTGAAGGACGGGGACCGGATCGTTACCTCCAACATCAGCACCACCTACCTTCCGGGGATTTTGATCGGGTACGCCCAGGACATCTCCCTTGACAGCAACCAGTTAACCAGTTCCGGCTACCTGGTGCCTGTGGCAGAGTTCAACAATCTCCAGGAAGTCCTGATCATCACGGATCTGAAAGAAACCGCCGATTCCACGGGAGAGTAATTATGAAGCGTACCATCATCGATCTGGCGCTGATTGTCGCTGCCTTTACCATACAAAACTGCGTGTTTCCCCTGATTCCCTTTTTGTCGGCCTCGCCCAACCTGCTTTTGATCCTTACCTTTTCCTTCGGCTTTATGAAAGGGCAGCGGGCAGGCATGCTCTACGGGTTTCTGGCGGGAGTGCTTTTAGACTTGTTTTACAGCGGGCCCTTCGGGTTTTACACGCTGTTCTACATCTATGTAGGGTTTGTCAACGGCATCTGCACCAAATACTATTACGAAGAATACGTCACCCTGCCGCTGGTGTTAAGCGTGCTCAACGAGCTGGCATATAACCTGTATGTCTATGTGTTCCGGTTTTTAATCCGGGGGAGGCTCAATGTCCTTTACTACCTGAAGGAACTGGTGATTCCGGAGACCATTTTTACTGTTGTGACCACACTTCTGTTCTACCGCCTGCTTCTGTACATCAGCAGGCGGCTGACGGAATTTGAAAATAGGAGAGATACCACCATTGTTTAGAGATTTGCTGGAACTGATACACATAGGCATCAAGCGGGTGATCACGTCAAGGATTTTTGCCCTGGCAGTGATTTTTATCTGTATGTTTGCAGGCCTTGTGGTGCGGCTGTTTGATTTGCAGATCGTCCAGGGCGAAGAATATATGCGGAAATACGAATCGAAGATACTGAGGACCGCCTACACCACGGGAACCAGAGGCAACATTTATGACCGCAACGGCGTGGTGCTTGCGAGAAACGAACTGGCTTACTCGGTTACCATCCAGGACACGGGAATTTACACCACGGATCAGTCCAAGAACCTGATGATTTTGGAACTGGTGCGGATCCTGGACAGGCAGGGCGAGACCATCCAGGGGGATCTGCCCGTGGCTATTGACCAGAACGGGGATTTTGTGTTCACCACCTCGTCGGAGACCGCAAGGCTCAGGTTTTTGAGGGATTTTTACGGGCGGCGCTCCGTCAGCGAACTGGATGATGAGGAGGGCAAATATCCTTCCAATGTCAGCGCCAGGGATGTGTTCGAGATGACCAAGGAGAAATTTAAGATAGGGCAGATGGAGGACGACAAGGGCAATCCCCTGGTGCTTGCTGACGACGAGGCCCTGAAGGTGGGGATTATCCGCTATTCTCTGTCACTGACCGCATACACAAGCTACAAGACCACCACTATTGCCTCCAACGTGTCGGAGAACACCGTGGTGGATATTTCCGAGCACATGGCACAGCTTCAGGGGGTGGATATTGCAGAGTCCACGGTGCGCATCTACGAGGATGCCCTGTACTTTGCCCCCATTATCGGCTATACGGGCAAGGTGTCAAGCGAAGAGCAGCTGGAGGAGCTGCGCCAGAGGGACGAAAGCTACGAGCTCAACGACATTGTGGGGCGCATCGGCATCGAGGCCACCCAGGAGGACAAGCTCCAGGGGAAAAAGGGCGTCCAGAACATGTACGTGGACAGCCGGGGACGGGTTTTAAAGGTTTTGGACGACGCCACGGAGCCGGAGGCAGGCAGCAACATCTACCTAACCCTTGACAGGGAGCTGCAGATAGGCATCTACCACCTTCTGGAGAAGCATCTGGCCGGTATTCTTACGGACCGTCTGGTAAACCGGGAGGTGACGGAGGACGAGAACCGGGACTCCAGTAAAAAAAAGATTCCGGTAAAGGACGCCTACTACCAGCTGATCAACAACAACGTCCTGTCCCTAAAGGCCATGGAGCGGGAGGACGCAGGGGCGGTGGAGCAGGAGATCCACCGGAAGTTTGTGGCCTCCAGGCAGCAGATCCTGTCTAACATGAGGGGGCAGCTGGCAGACCCCAATGCGCCGCCTATATCGGCCCTTCCCGAGGATATGAAAGCATACATGCTCTACGTTTATTCCTACCTGTCCTCGGACACCGTGGACATCCTCCAGAGAAGCCGGATCGATTCCGAGAGCCCTGAGGCGGTTGCGTGGAAGGAAGAGTCCATAAGCCTGCGGGAGTATCTGTACCACGGCATTGCCCAGGACTGGATTGACACCACCAAGCTGCCTGTGGACAACAAGTACTCCAATGCGGATGACAGCTTTCAGGCTCTGGTGGACTACGTCATGGCAGAGCTGGAGCAGGACACTCAGTTTACCAAGCGGATCTACCGGTACCTGATCAACCAGGATATTATCACCGGGAGAGAGCTGTGCATGGCCCTCTACTCCCAGAACATCCTGCCCTACGACGGGGAACAGATGGGGCTTTTGGGGGCCGGGGGAGAAGACTATGCCTTCTCCTTCCTCATAGATAAGATAAACAACCTGGAGATCACGCCGGCCCAGCTGGCTCTTGACCCGTGCACCGCAGGGTGTACGGTGACAGACGTGAACACGGGAAAGGTCCTGGCCCTGGTAACATACCCAAGCTACAACAACAATATGCTGTCAGGAACGGTGGACGCGGCTTACTTCAGTCAGCTGAACGAGGATCTGTCCCTGCCCCTGTACAACAACGCCACCCAGGTAGTCAAGGCCCCCGGATCCACCTTTAAGCCTATTACGGCCATTGCGGCCCTGGAGGAGGGCATGGTAAATACCACGGATGAGATTGAATGTACCGGCATCTATGAGGAGGTTTTCCCCACCATCAAGTGCTGGATCAATCCGGGGCGCCATGGGAAGCTGGATGTGTCCGGAGCACTGGAGAATTCCTGCAACTATTTCTTTTCCGAGGTGGCCCACCGCCTTTCAACCAATGAGGAGGGGGTGTATTCCACAGACAGAGGTCTGGAGGTTATCCGCGAGTACGCGTCAAAATTCGGCCTTGACCACCCCTCGGGCATCGAGATTGCAGAAAGCTCGCCGAAGCTGTCCACGGAGGATCCGGAGCGGTCCGCCATGGGCCAGGGTACCAATGCATACACCAATGTACAGCTGTCCCGGTACGTGACCGCCCTGGCAAACAGGGGCAAGGTTTTTGAACTGAGCCTGATTGACAAGGTCACAAGTTCCGACGGCACGGTGGTGGAAGATCACGTCCCCCAGATCTCCAGTCTGGTGGAGATCGCGGACACCACCTGGGACGCGGTTCAGAGCGGCATGCGCCGGGTGATAACCGACAGTTCTTCCAAGCGTATTTTCCGGGATCTTGAGGTTGAGATTGCGGGAAAGACCGGTACGGCCCAGGAAAATACAAGGGCAAACCATGCGTTTTTTATCTCCTACGGACCCTATGCCAGCCCGGAGATCAGCGTGACCGTCAATATCCCTTACGGCTATTCCTCTGCCAACGCGGCGACCATAGCCAAGAGCGTATACCGGTTTTACTACGGATACACCAGCCTGGAGGATATTATCGGCGCCGGGGCATTGGATGCAAGCAACGTAATTATCGGAGACTAAAGACATCGGTTTAATAAAGAGAGTTCAGGCAAAGAGGTGGAATGAGTGTATGAAAAGTTCAGTGGTGATTAAAAGCAATAAGTCGGGGATGACGGTGATTCTGGCCCCGGAGGTTCCGTTTGAGGAGCTTTTGGGGGATGTGGCAAAGAAGTTTGAGGAGAGCGCCAGGTTCTGGGGGGCTGTCCAGATGACGCTGACCCTGGCAGGAAGACCGCTGGCTCCGGAGCAGGAGTTTCAGATAGCCAATGTGATTATGGATCATTCTCAGATCGAGATCGTGTGCCTGGTGGATCTGGACAGCAACCGGATAAAGCGCTGTGAGAAAGCGCTCAACGAAAAGCTGATGGAGCTTTCCTCCTCCACAGGGCAGTTTTACAGGGGCCATCTGCACAGAGGCGAGTCTCTGGAGTCGGAGGCCAGCATAGTGGTCATCGGCGACGTGGAGCAGGGGGCCAGAATAACGGCCAAGGGCAACATCATTGTCCTGGGAGAGCTTAAGGGCACCGCGGTGGCGGGGGCTACAGGCAACGAGGATGCGGTTGTGGTGGCCCTGGACATGGCGCCTTATCAGCTGCGGATCGCCGGCTTTGAGACAACACCCAATGAAAAGGGGCGCCGTCTGGGAAGGGGGCCCATGACGGCATCCATCGAGAATCAGGCGCTCTGTGTGGTTCCAATGAAAAAAAGTTTTTTTAATTTGTTAAAATCTGTTTAAAATTGGAAATAATACTGGAAATATTTAAAAATATAGAGTAGAATATTTATTGGTAAGTTTATCTCAGGAGGAAAAAGATATGAGTGAAGTCATCGTTATTACCTCCGGAAAAGGCGGGGTGGGTAAAACCACAACCTCTGCAAACATCGGAACCGGCCTGGCTATGCTGGGAATGCGCACTGCCCTTATTGATACGGATATCGGGCTGCGCAACTTGGATGTGGTTATGGGGCTGGAGAACCGGATTGTCTACAACCTGGTGGATGTGGTGGAGGGGAACTGCAGGATGAAGCAGGCCCTGATCAGAGACAAAAGATACCCTAACCTGTACTTGCTCCCTTCAGCCCAGACCAGGGACAAGTCAGCAGTGAATCCAGAACAGATGATAAAGCTGACAGAAGACTTGAAAGATGAGTTTGACTACATACTGCTGGACTGCCCGGCCGGAATCGAACAGGGATTCCGCAACGCCATTGCAGGGGCGGATCGGGCGCTGGTGGTGACAACCCCGGAGGTGTCGGCCATCCGCGACGCGGATCGGATCATCGGCCTTCTGGAGGCAAAGGACATGGGACAGGTTCACCTGATTGTGAACCGGGTCAGGACCGACATGGTGCGGCGGGGGGACATGATGTCCGTGGATGATGTGATGGATATTCTGGCTGTGCCTCTTTTGGGGGCCATTCCCGATGATGAAGCCATTGTAATTTCCACCAATCAGGGGGAGCCTCTGGCAGGTACGGACACGCCCTCAGGACAAGCCTATCTTGATATCTGCAAAAGGCTTCTGGGGGAGGACATCCCTCTGACGATGCCGGACGGAGGCAGAGGCTTTATATCCAGGCTTACCGGATTTTTAAAGCGCGCTTAGGAGGGATGCCATGTTTTGCAGAAAGCATGTTTTCGGCAGCCAATCCGGCGAAATCGCCAGAAAGCGGTTAAAGCTCCTTTTGGTGGCGGACAAGACCAACTGTTCTCCGGAATTTCTGGAGATGATAAAGGACGACATTTTTGCAGTTGTCTCAAAATACCTGGAGATTAATTCCGGCGATATAGAGGTGGGGCTTACGAAGGCCGCGTTTCGCGGGGAGACGGATTATGTGCCGGTTCTCTACGCGGCTGTTCCCGTAAGCCGCCGCCTTGTAAGGGGACATTTTAATGCTGTTATTTGACTATAATTTCAGAAGATACAACATCCGGATAGTACTGTACATGCTGGCTCTCAGCGCCATCGGCATTATGGCTATCTGGAGTGCGACGAATCAGAGTACTTCAGCCGTGAGAAAGCAGATCATGGGTATCGGGATCGGGCTGTTTTTGGCGCTGGTTTTATCGCTCATCGACTACCACAGGCTTTTGGCTATGAGCACCCTGATTTATCTGGCCTGCGTGGTCATGCTTGTGGCGGTCCTTCTTATGGGGACCTCCCGGGGCATTGCCACCCGCTGGATCGTGCTTCCGGTTATCGGGCAGATTCAGCCGGCAGAGTTTGTGAAGATAGGGCTGATCCTGTTTTTTGCCTGGTATTTCGGCAAGTATGAAGAAAAGAAAAATCAGGCGTCCGTCCTTGGATTCGGAGCCACGCTTTTTGCGGTTCCCGCATTCCTTATATTCAAACAGCCCAATCTTTCCACCACACTGGTGGTCACGGTTATTATCGCCTCCGTGGTATTTGCGTCGGGAATCAGCTACAAGTGGGTTTTTGGGGTCCTGGCTGTGGTGATTCCCGCAGGAGTGCTCGTTGTCTATCTGCTGCGGTACGATATGATTCCTTTTATTGAGCAGTATCAGGCCAACCGGATCCTGGCATGGATCGATCCGGAGAAATACGCGGAGGCCTACTATCAGCAGGAGAATTCCATTATGGCCATTGGCTCAGGCCAGCTTTGGGGTAAGGGGCTAAGCAACACGGAGATTGCCTCCGTGAAAAATGGGAATTTTCTCATTGAGGAGCAGACAGATTTCATTTTTGCCATCATCGGGGAGGAGATGGGGTTCGTGGGAGCCCTTGTGGTTATAGGCCTTCTCCTTGTGATTGTGATAGAGTGCCTGATTATGGCCAGCCGTGCCAAAGATATATCCGGCAGGCTTATCTGCGTCGGTATGGCTACGCTGTTTGCGTTTCAGAGTTTTGCCAACATTGCGGTGGCTACGGCGATTTTCCCCAACACGGGACTGCCGCTGCCGCTGATTAGTTCGGGGGTCAGCTCCCTGCTGAGTATTTATATCGGTATGGGAGTGGTTTTAAATGTAGGGTTACAGAGAAAAACAAGAGAAGATTACTAGTGTGCTGCCTGTTCATTTTCAGGCAGGCTGTCAGGCGGAATGCAAAGGCGCCGGCACACCGGGTATTGTGAGGGAGAAGGAGGAACATGAAATGAATATCGGTTTAATTGCCCATGATTCGAAGAAAAAACTGATGCAGAATTTCTGCATCGCCTATAGAGGCATCTTAAGCAAGCATTCTCTGTACGCCACAGGCACCACAGGGCGTCTGATTGAGGAGGTAACCAATTTAAATGTCCACAAATATCTGGCGGGACACCTGGGAGGCGGCCAGCAGCTGTGCATCGACATTGAGCAGAACCAGCTGGATCTGGTGATCTTTTTGAGGGAACCGGATGCGCCTAAAAGGCTGGATCCGGCCAGCAGTCCCATAGTCCGGGAGTGTGACATGCACAACATCCCTCTGGCCACCAATGTGGCCACGGCCGAACTGCTTATTAAGGCGCTGGAGCGGGGGGATCTGGAATGGCGGGAGATGTACAAGTGATGAGGGGAAGGAAGAGATTGTCCGGAATCCAATTGCGGGCCGGGCTGGCCGTCCTTCATATGGGCCTTGCAGTTTCCCTGTGCGGATGCGGACTTTCAGGCGCTTCAAAGCTGGAGCGGGCGTATTCCTTTGAGGAGAGGCCGTTCCTTTTAGAGGACAGCCAGGTGAACGAAGCTTTGACGGTCCCTCTGTTTGCCCAGGATCTGTGTGTGGTTTCAGACGAGGCTTCCTTCGATCCTTCAGACGTGGATTCGGAGGCGGGAATTCTCTTTTCTTTGTCGGACGGGGAGGTTTTGTACAGCAAAAATGCCTTTGAGAAGCTGTATCCGGCCAGTACCACCAAGATCATGACGGCTCTTCTTGCCATTAAGTACGGAAATCTTGACGATGAGGTAACTGTTACCCAGGATGCGGTGATTACGGAGGCGGGCGCCACCTTGGCTGACATAAAGCCCGGGGATGTGCTGACCATGAGACAGCTTCTGTACGGTCTTATGCTTCCGTCGGGCAACGATGCCGGGGCGGCCATTGCGGTTCATATGTCCCAGAGCATCGAGGGGTTTGCCCAGCTTATGAACCAGGAGGCCGCACAGCTTGGAGCGACGAATACCCATTTTGTCAACCCACACGGCCTTCACGACGAGAACCACTACACAACGGCTTACGATCTGTATCTGATTTTCAACGAGGCGCTGAAATATCCGGAGTTCCGGGAGGTGACAAAGACGGTTGCCTACACGGCAGACTACAAAGACAAGGACGGCAATGCAGTCAACAAGATCTGGGAGGGAGGCAACTGGTACCTGACCGGGCGGCGCCAGGCTCCGGAGGGAGTGACCGTATTTTCCGGGAAGACCGGGACAACCAGGGCGGCAGGCTGTTGCCTGGTTATGGCTTCCAGGGAAGGATCCGGCCAGGAGGGCGAAAACGAATACGTTTCGATTATTTTGAAGGCAAAGGACCGAAACAACCTCTATGATAACATGACGAATATAATTTCTAAAATTGTCAATTAAGTCATTGCCTTTTATCCTTATTTATACTATAATTAAGGGGAAATCAATCACCTTTTTATACAAAATCTATAAACCCAAGGAGGACAGGACTATGGTGCAGATTATAGCTGGAAATAAGGGAAAGGGAAAGACCAAGCACTTGCTGGACAAAGCCAATGCCGCCATCAAGGAAGCCAATGGGTCTATCGTTTACCTGGATAAAAGCTCCAAGCACATGTATGAACTGAGCAACAAGATTCGTTTAATCAATGTAAAAGGATTTGACATTACCGATTGTTCCGGTTTTATTGGATTTATATGCGGAATTATTTCCCAGGATCACGACCTGGAGCTTATGTTTTTGGACAGCTTTTTGAAGCTTGCATGCCTGGAAGGGGAAGATATCTCCGAGGCTGTAAAGGAGTTGGAGATTATCAGTGAAAAGTTCCATGTGGATTTCGTGCTGAGCGTGTCCCTGGACGTTGATGAGTTGCCTGAGAATGCAAAAAAAGATGTTATCATCTCTTTATAATAATAGATCGGGTTTATTGGTACATAAGATTGGAGGGTCTGCTTTTAAGGCAGGCCCTTTTTACGAAGGGATTTGCACCTTGAACTTTTTGGGATTGGAGTTTATAATAGGTGGCATGTGATTGATGACAGAAAAAAGTTTACATAAAAAAGTTATGTAACCTTTAGGCTATAAGCGCGGGAGAGGAGGCAGTTTGGTGGCAAAGAGAAACAGCAAGGTTATTGATTATAACCGCCGGAAAGCGTCCATGAATTTTAATATCGGGATGCTGATTTTTACCCTGATCTTTTTCTACCTGATCTTTACCGTGTACTCCTATATGACCAAGGAGAAGATACAGTTTTATGAGGTGGCCGACGGTTCCATTGTGGATGACAAGAGCTATACGGGGATTATTCTCCGTCAGGAGACCACCCAGTACGCCGACAGTGCCGGGGCCATCAATTATTATGTGCGGGAGGGGAAACGGGCCGCTGTGGGGACAAACATCTATTCCATTGATGAGCGGGGGACTTTGTCCGCGCTTATGGAGGAGCAGAATAAGGGGGTGGGGGCGCTGACCGACAGGGATATTTCCGATCTGCGCAAGCTGATCAATTCCTACAGCGTTTCCTACTCAGACGAGACCTTTGATGATGTATATAATACCAGATATGCCCTTGAGGCCATGTGCCTGGAATATGTGAATTTTAATACCCTTGAGAACCAGGGCCAGATGACCCAGGAGATGGGTAATGATTTCAGACAGATCACGGCGCCTGTCAGCGGGGTGGTATCCTACGGCATTGACAATTATGAGGCTCTGGACTCTTCTCAGGTAAACGAGGCGGTTTTTGACCGCAGCCAGTATACCAGGGCCATTACAAGGGCAGGGCAGTGGGTGGAGCCGGGAACCCCTATCTATAAAGTGATTACGGACGACAACTGGTCTGTGGTTTTTCAGGTGACAGAGGAGGACGCGGTTTTGTTCGGTTCTCAGACCACCCTCCAGGTTTCTTTTCCATCCCAGAACCTGACGGCAAAGGGCACGTTTTCCCTGATCACGGGAAATGACGGAAAGGCTTACGGGAAGCTGGATTTTGATAAATACATGGTTCAGTTTGTGTCGGACCGGTATGTTGATTTTGAGATCATGACCAGCACCACGGAAGGGCTTAAGATTCCCATCAGCTCGGTTACCACGAAGAACTTTTTCCTGATACCGGTGGATTTTGTCGCAAAAGGCGGAGACGGGCTGGAGGACGGCTTTAACAAGGAGGTTTACTCGGAGGCGGGGACTTCGGTGGTGTTCGTCCCCACTACCATTTATTATGGAAATGACGAGTATTACTATATTGACTGCGAGGATGAGGGCTCCATACAGGCGGGGGATTATCTGGTCCGCCCAGACTCTTCGGAGCGGTTTCAGGTGGGGATCACGGCTTCACTTCAGGGGGTTTACAATATCAACAAAGGGTATACGGTGTTCAGGCAGATTGAAGTCCTGGCCCAGAGCGATGAGTTTTACACCATTCGGAAAAATATGAGCTATGGGCTCAGTGTTTATGATCATATCGTTTTAAATGCATCAATTATTGAAGACGAGGGAATGCTTATTTATCAGTAGGAGGGATGGAAATGGAGATCCGGGCAAATTTACATAAAACGGAGGAAGCGATCGCAAACGCGTGTGCAAAGGCGGGACGGAACAGAGGGGACGTAACACTGATAGCGGTCAGCAAGACAAAACCCATAGACCTTTTAAAGGAGGCCTATGAGGGGGGAGCAAGGCATTTTGGGGAGAACAGGGTGCAGGAACTGCTGACCAAGATCCCGCTTATGCCCCGGGATGTGAAATGGCATCTCATCGGCCATCTCCAGACCAACAAGGTGCGCCAGATCATCGGAAAGACTTGTCTCATTCATTCCGTGGATTCTCTTAAGCTTGCGGGGGAGATCGAGAAGGAGTCGGGGAAGCAGAATCTTGTAACGGATATCCTGCTGGAAGTGAATGTGGCATGCGAGGAGAGCAAGTTCGGATTTCTTCTGGAGGAGGTGGAAGAAGCGCTGAATGCAATCAAACGTTTTCCCCATGTCAGGGTTCTGGGGCTTATGACTGTGGCCCCTTTTGTAGAGGATGCCGAGAAAAATCGTTCTGTTTTTAGAAAATTATATGAATTTTATGTTGACATCAAAACTAAAAACATTGATAATGGTAGTATGACTATTCTGTCCATGGGCATGACCGGCGATTTCTGCGTGGCTGTAGAAGAGGGGGCTACCATGGTGAGAGTGGGAACCGGCATATTCGGTGCAAGATAGGAGATGGGAGAAAAACTATGAGTCTGTTTGGAAGAATTATGGAAAGCATGCGATTAAGTGACGGTG
>JAAWLV010000080.1 GCA_022798105.1 Hungatella sp. | reverse complement strand
CTAGCCGTAGGCACCACTACGCCGTCGCTTCGCAGACGCACAGCTGACACGAATATCAAGCACTATTTACTTCAAGATTAGTGCAACGATGTACTAGTACTGTAAATCAAAGAAATAATATTTTTTGTTTCTTGGTTTCTAAGATTATTCTATTCAAATTTCCATCATATGTCAAGGTCTATGAAGCCTTTTCGCTCCTTGGCACCATATTGGCAAAAAACTATCCCGGTTTTCCTGCTCCGGCAGCTCGAGCTGTATAAGGATTGGTTCTCCCTTTTATGTCACGGTGATCGGACACTGCTATCTGAGCGGTTTCTGGCGCTTTTACCCCGTTCCCATCAATATCTGTGCCCGGAACGTCGGTGTCAGCGAACACTGCTGATAGTCTGTCCTTGAAATCTTTATGAAAATAATTGATGTATAGTATAATGGTTGTCAAACGGATAATGACCGGGAAACAGAGACGGAAAGCCTGACCGTATTATATGTGGTGTATCTGCGCCGATATATAAAAAAGAACCTCGCAAGGCGTTTTTGTTTCATAGCAGGCGATTACCCATGAGACAAAGACCAATCGGAGACGGATTTCAAATTTTAAGACGGGAGGGTGCAGCATATGCCGATGATCATGGACTATGGTTTTTTGCTTCAGAGCATGCCGGGGACATCAAAAACAAATAGAACAGGCAATTTTTCATTATCCCAATTAAACAGCAGTTCCGTACAGGCGCAGTTAAAAGCCGCAGGGATTGACACAGGCAGCAAACAGTATCAGGCCGTAATACAAAGTATGTCTGCAGCGGGCAATGGTGCCGGATATACGAATATTCAGGCTATTAAAAACAGAATGAGCCGCTATGACAAGGACGGCGATTATATCTGCCCCGTGACGGGCCTGGCAGGATTGGTGGTCACGGAAAAAAACAGGGCGGAGAAAAACCGAATCATTCCCATACCGGAAAGCAGCAGGGATGAAATGTTTGAACTGACAAAGCGGGAATTTCTCAGGGAAAACGGCGTGGGAAACGGAGATACGACAAACCGTTCGGATGTATATCTGAATTTATACCGAAAAATGCACAAGAACGACAGGCTGGCCGCCGGGAACACGTTGGAACAGTATGAGCGGGCCTATACACAGGCCTTTGTAAATGCGGTGAAAGCGGTGAATCCCAAATGGAAACCGGGAGATTTGATTCCGGAAGGCGCACTGGACGGAATCACAAGAGAATCCATTGAAAATCAGCAAAATTATGTGGATATGAGGATATAAGTCTGCTGTATGATCAGAATATTGAAAATGGGTGAGCAGGACCGGAAATCATGTTTGATTTCCGGTCCTTATGTATCTTCGTGACCGGCGGCGGTAAGTTACGCACCGGAGCGGCATTTATGGTTACTGTTCACACCATGGCTAATCACTCCGCTGATTAGCCATGGGCCAGTACCGTTACGGGGCAAAGCATATGCCCCATCGCCGCAGGCGATTTTAAATGGGCATATGCGGTTACGTTCACAGGGCCTGTGAACAGTAACCATTTATGATATTGATCGCGAAATTTTTTTACAGAGTATTCCATTCTTTTAAAAATTCTCTTATAATTGTCTTATTATACGGCGTATCGGTTTCCGGAAAGGAAGAAATTCTATGGATAAACAAACAGTAAACGAGATGTTGGAAAACGCGGACAGAGATGATTTAATCGGGCTTATAGCAAAGCTGACGGATATGGGCGGTGAAGCGGAAAGGGCAGTCACTGACTGGTGCAGGAAACATAATAAAAAGAATCGGGAGAGGGCAATAGAGATAGAACTTGGGAATCTCTGGAGGGAAGCCCGGGCAGTTATCAGTGAGTTTAACGAATATGGCGGCGGTCCGGAGTCGGATGAGGAGGACGCTTGCGATAATTTGTGGGCGATGGACACGATTGTCCGGGAACACCGGCTGTCCTGGGAGATCCGCAGGGAGATTGTGGATGAGATGCTGGAAGAGTTTTATGTGGGAAACAGCGGATTTGACGATGTTTTGATGGAGGTGGCGGATTCTTTCTGCAGCAGCGACGAAGAGAAACGGTATCTGGCGGACAAGATGGCCGGAGGCAGCAGCGGCTATTATAAAAACTGTGCAGCTGATATTTATAAAAGTATCGGGGATTCGGAACGGTTTCTTCAGATAAAGCTGAGCAATCTGACATACGGTTCCGACTATATAGATGTGGCCAGATATTATGCAGGGCAGGGGGATCATGAGAGAGAACTGGAGTACATATGGGAAGGCCTGGAAAGATGTAAGGGGAGGCTGGATGAACTGATTGATTATGCGGCACCTGTCTACATGAAGAAAAAGAATGACAAAGAGCTTAAACGCCTCTACAAGCTTGCTGTCGATACGAAACTGGATGGGAATATCGCCGCCATTGCGAAGCATCTGTACCGATATTCCGGGCAGAGGTCGGATTATGAGTCGAAGAAAAAGATGCTCCTGCTTCTTTTGGATACCTGTGATGAGCGGGAGATAAAGACATGGTTTCAGGCCTGTGGAGAGGAACTGCACAGGGAAGACTGGGAGAGGGAGTATGAGTCCCTGCTGGGGAAGATAAGGAACAGGGATCTGAAGTACTACCTGGATATCTGCATGGAAACGGGAAGGGAGGAGGAGGTCTTAAAATACCTTCAGGGTGATTGCCGGAGAGTTAATGATTGGTATCATGTGGATTATAATCAGTATTTCAGCGACAGGTTAGCTGAAAAATATCCGGATGAGATACTGGCGCTGTGGTGGAGGGATGTAAACAATCTCCTCTGTGTGACCAACAAAAAGAATTACAGTATGGCAGCGGGATTTTTGAAGAAAATAAAGGCCCTCATGAAAAAGAACGGCAGACAGGCAGAGTGGGAAAGGAAATTTGCCGGTTTAAAGGAAGAGCATAAGCGGAAGAAAAATTTTCTGGCTATTGTGAAGAGCATGTAGGCAGGACCAGGTCAGGAAGGGGCGTGGGAATGCGGAGGCAGCGGCATCTTGTGCAGGAGGAAAAAATATGATACACACAACTTACTACGATTCCCCCATAGGCAGATTTCTTCTGGCTGCGCGGGACGGGGCGCTTACAGGCCTGTGGATAGAGGGACAGAAATACTTTTTAGGTTCCTTTAAAAAGGAGGAGCTGACAGAGGGCGGGGACTTACAGGTGCTGCAAGACGCAAAGAGATGGCTTGACCGGTATTTTGCGGGGGAAAAGCCATCCATACAGGAGCTTCCCCTGAAACCGGAGGGCAGCGATTTTCGCAGGCAGGTGTGGGACATTTTGTGCCGTATCCCCTACGGCCAGGTGACCACTTACAGGGAGATAGCGGGGGAGATTGCCAGAAGCCGGGGACTTGACCACATGTCGGCCCAGGCCGTAGGCGGGGCGGTGGGGCACAACCCCATATCCATCATCATCCCCTGCCACCGGGTGGTGGGGACGAACGGGAGCCTGACCGGGTATGCAGGGGGGATGGATCGGAAGGTAAAGCTGCTTGCGCAGGAGGGTGTTGATATGGGGAGGCTGTTTGTTCCCCAAAAAACAGTTATCTGAATATACAGGAGGAAGCCCCAATGAAAGTACTTGTATTTGGATCGTTAAACATTGATTATGTCTACAAGGTGGATCACTTTGCCCGACCGGGGGAGACGCTTTCTTCCCGGGAGATGAACCGGTTCTGCGGCGGAAAGGGGCTGAACCAGTCCGTCGCTTTTGGGCGCAGCGGGGCGGAAACTTACCATGCCGGCGCCGTGGGGATTCATGACTGGGATATGCTGACAGGCAGGTTAAAGGAGGCCGGCGTCCGGACGGAGCTTATCAGGAAAAAAGAAGGGCCCAGCGGCCATGCCATAATCCAGACCACGCCGGAGGGAGAAAACAGTATTATTCTGTACCGGGGCGCCAATGGGAGGATCACCCGGGAGGATGTGGATTTTGTGCTGTCCCATTTTCAGAAGGGGGATATTCTGGCGCTGCAAAACGAGATCAACCAGCTGCCCTATATTATGGAGAGGGCAAAAAGCCTGGGAATGAAGATTGTAATGAACCCGTCCCCGGTGGATGAGGAGATTTTAAAACTTCCCCTTGCCAGTGCAGATTACCTGATTCTCAATGAGGTGGAGGGGGAGGCCATAAGCAAGGTATCCTCCAGGGAGGAAGAGGGGATGCTGACGGAACTGATGAGGCTGTTTCCGGATACCCGGATTGTGCTTACGCTGGGAAAGAACGGATCCCTCTACGGCTACAGGAATAAAATCTGCCGCCAGGCGGCCTGCCAGGCAAAGGCTGTTGATACCACAGCGGCGGGGGATACGTTTACGGGGTTTTTTATGGGGAGCATAATCAGGGGGAAGAGTGAAGAGGAAGCTCTGGAAATCGCATCGGCGGCGGCTGCCATTGCTGTGGGAAGGGAAGGTGCGTCGTCTTCCATTCCTGATTTGAAGGAGGTAGAAGCGTATGGAAGAGAGAAACTTTAAGGGAAATGAAGGCGCGTCTGTGTACACAGGCGCGCTCAGTGTGCTTGCGGCTCTCTTTGAGGATCCGAAACAGGCAAAGCAGCCTGATACGTGGAAGCGCTTTTTCCTGTCAGAAACGTTTCTTGGAGAACAGTTTTCGGAGGAGTTTGGAAGAGGGCTTCTGGACTATGTGATCCGGCGGCAGGAATGGGCACCTGACGGACTTCCAATAGGATTTTTGCAGGAGCTTGCAATCGCATATGCCCTCACTCCGGACCTAGACAGGGAGGAGCTTGGCCTGTTTCCTGGAAGAAGGTATGCGGCGGAGGTTTTTAATATCGGCAGTGAGGGGGATGACCTTTTGTTCAGGGCCGCCCGCAGGTTAAGGCAGCCGGGAAACAAGGTGCGCTACAATGCGTTTTCCGACTATATGGAATTAAAAACCATAAGTGCAGAGGCGGGGCTGACAGAGGAGAACCGAGAGACGTGGCAGAGGATTCTGAAGATGTGCCAGGTGTATTATCTGTACGAGCGCAACGGGAAAAAAACGGGGTGCGGCGCTTATGAGAGCAGAAGCGAGTGCGTGGTAAAATTGTATGTTCAGTGGCTTAAGGACGAAAATCTGCCGGAATGGGTGCTGACATTTATCTACAAAAATCTGGCATTCAGGGAGCTTGAACGGAGCAGCACCCGGGGGCTGTACGGTCCGCTGAAGGAACAGGTGCTCAGGCAGCTTCCCAATGTGGAGGAACTGCTGTTTGGGGAGGGAGGAAAGGAGCAGGCCATGGTGAAACTTTACCGGATCTGCGCCAAACTTATCAATGACCACCAGACGAACTACGACCATCGGGTATATGAGGAGACACCGCAGATTGGCCGGCAGATTGAGGAACTGTTAGCCATGCCGGAATGGGAGCAGCTGAGAGGCTGCCGAGCGTTTTTTGACAAACTGTGTTTTGTGGCAAAAAGGCTTGTGATGCCCCCTTCCCTGGTGTACGGGCTGATGGATTATCTGGACGGCGGGGATTTTCCGGAGCCTGCGGCCACGGAGCTGACGGAAAGCCTTCTCCGGTCTCTTGCCACTGGGAGGCAGTGCAGAGAGATTGACTGCAGATACGATCTGTCCTTTCCCAATACAGATCCCGGCAGTACAGAGGACAATGCTGATTTCTGGCAGTATTATCTGATGAGGGGCTTTGGATACCGCCGCGCTGAGATCAGAGGGCAGTGGGAGGAGGGATACATCTATGAGACGGGCGGTGAGTGTTACCTTCCCGCTTACATTGATTATATCTACGGCCCGTCCAGGGCCTGGCAGAGGAACTTTGCGGGTTTTGACAAAGGCGAGGCTGCCGGGACTCCGGTGACGGCCTCGTGTCCAATGCCGGACGGCAGGACGCTTACGGTGGAGTTTCATTATCACTACTGCCTGTACTTTGCAGACGGCGTGGAGGTGATTGCCCCTGTGCTGGATTTTCGGGAGCTGAAAGAATATGCAGAGAGGCTTTATGGGGCCCGTGAATTTTTCTTTCTTCTGGCGGTGACTGCCATTGAGGAGGAGGACAGGCAGGAGGCAAAGGCACTGATTGAAAAATGGCTTGGAAAGACGCCTTCCTATCCCTTTACAAACCCTGTTATCGCCGGACTGCTGGCTGCTGACAATGACCGGCTGCCGGAGGATACGCGGGCTGTGTACTACGGCGAGCAGGAAAGGTTTTGCTTCAGGGCGGTGGTGACTCATACACAGGTACAGGTTTTCCGTCAGACGGATTTCGGCTGGGAGGATATTATTTTCCGTCAGGCGGAATTCGGATGGAAAAGGATGGCGCTTTGGCCGGAGCTGGAGAGAAAAGGGTTACGCCTTTTGGAGGAGGGAAAGGGACAAAAAGAGGCTGCAGAGGCTTATCTTTGCTGTCTGCGCCAGCCTGAGGCTGTATGCCGGGGGGCGTATGACGTGACAGGCATGGATATAGGGGAGAAGACGGCTGCCATTCTGAAGATTATGGGATTTTTTGAGAAGGAGGAGAGCTATTGCGTGCTCCGCTTGGGGCCCGGGAAAGAAAGGCGCCATGACAAGGTATTTTACGGCGCAAAGGTTCCCTTTGGTTTTCCGGTAAACGTACAGTCGGAGGACCATAGGCAGTTCATGGATTTTGTCATGTCCGTTTCCAACACCAAGATAAAGGAGAGAAAGCGGCTGGCAGCCCGGTTTGGCTGGGGATTTAAGTACTCCCACCAGTCGGATTACCGTCCCATCTGCGTCTATCAGGGGGAAAGCGGGATGTACTATACCTATGGGACTATTAAAATGCACCGGGCCGGGACCATAGAGGAGGTTCTGGCGGATTTTCTGGAAGAGGAGCTTAGGGATGTGACGGAAGTGGAGATATACGAGGGGTGCCTTACGGTGTCGCGGTTTGATCACAGGCTGGAATACTGCTACAGAGAGACGGACTGGCTCGAATCCATGTACAGCGGGGAGGACACGGCTGCGGATGTATTTACGGTTTTTGGCAGATACCGGCTGTGGACGGAATTTGCCCGGTGGATGGACGGGCTTTTAGGCCCGGGACTTCCGGAATGGGTCAACAGGGTCATTGTGAGCCTTGATATGGAACGGGGCGGGGCCCTGTGTTTCAAGGGGATCCATGTGAGCGATGAATGGGAAGAAGATTACCAGGGAGATGAGCGGCAGGATGAGGGGGATGCAAGCTCTATGGAAGAATGGCTTAAACAGGCCGGATATACAGATGATCCCTGGCTTTGGGGCAGAGGCGGTTATGAGGAATACTGTCCTGCAGCGCCGCTTCTTATCTGGGATAAGGGGATGGATGAGACAGACAGGTTAAGGACCCTTAACGAGGCGGTACAGTGGTACAGAGGGCTGTGCAAAACAGCTGTCAGGATTGAGGCTGCGGAACCGTAACCATTTTAGACAAATTGGTGAAAATATATTGAATTATTTTTGTATATCGCCTATAATATCCGTAATTACTGGCAAGTTCAAAATGCTCAAAGGGGAGAATACGTGAAATGTCAAGAAAAAGTCGGTGTATAAGGCAAAGGGTCAGCGGGTGGATGGCCTTTGTTGTTGTGTTTATCTATATTTTCAACTACTCGTGCCTGCCGCTGTCCTATGGAGCGGCATCTGCAGGGGCAGCCACCGGATCCAACGGGGTGAGAGACAAAGGCGTTACATTGAAAAGCCATCCGGCAGAGGATGTGCAGATTGCGGTGATGTCCCGGCAGGCAGGATATGAAGCGGGAGATTTTGTGTGTTTGGATGTGTACGTCAGAAACAACACACAGGAGACCATCACGGACGGACGGCTGCGCTATAAAGCCAAAGGGATCGAGGAAGGCACGGCATATTTTGAGTACGCTGAGGGAAGTGAGGCTTGGGAGGAATCTTGGGAAGAGGAGCCGGACGGGCAGGCAGGCCGGATTTTGGAGGACGGCGCCCTTAGGGAGGATGTTAGGGACATGGTGATTTATCCGGGAGAGGACTGCCATGTACAGTTTCATTTTCAGATTGATTATGACATCCAGGAGATGAAGAACCAGAAGGTCGATTTTACGTTTTTGTGGGAGAAAGAGGGGAATCTGACCGGGACGGAGGAGACTTTCCGCTATGTGGCAGGAGGGATGAATCTGCTTCCTGTAGAGCCCATCGACGTTTATGTGCCCAAGGATGGGGCGGATCCTGTGGTTTATGACGGGGAAAAGGCCCGGATGGAGCTGGATTTTGATTTGGGACAGATCCAGGAGATTATTGAGGAGAAACTGTGGGAGAGCGGAGGCGGTATCATCCAGGGGGAGACTGCCACCGGTTCGGACGCGGAGACAGCCAGCAGATCTGACGCCGCCCGGGCAGGAAAAACCGGAAAGAATGCCACTTCATCCGATGCGGACAATGACGGTTTCAGCAGATGGATCAAGTGGGAAGGGGACTCCCCGGGACAGGGAGAAAAACCGGTCATAAAAGGTCTGGCGTGCAGGCTGGATACATACGGGGTGAATTTTGAAGAGTTTCAGGTGATGAACAGGGACGAGGAGAGCAATTTCGGTGCATCCGCAGTCTGCATGTTCAAAATTAATAGGGACGCAAAGCTGGGAGTCTACTATGGAACCGTCATGTCAACCTACCGTTTTGAGGGCCGGCAGTACATGTCCAGCCAGAGTTTTGCCCTTCGGGTTATGGGAGAGGATGCAAAAGATACAGACAATACAGAAGATACAGAACAAGAGACCGGATCGGGGGAGCTGGCGGAGGATGAAGCCGTGGCCCAGGTGATCCGCCTGATTGACGACCTGCCGGAGCCGGAGGAGATAGAGACGGCTTTGAAGGCATTTGAGGATGCCGGGGATACTGCAGGCTATGAGGTTTACTATGCCGGTCTGTATGAGCAGGTGATGTATGCGTACGAGAGATACCAGGCCCTGACTGAGGAACAGAAGGAGCTGGTTTATAACAGGGATAAGCTTCTGGCCCTTGAATGGATATGGGGGAGTATGCCGGCGGCAGAGACCGGGATTACCACGTGGAAAGAACTAAAGAGCGCGATTGAAGGGACAGCGGCCGGGGAGACCAAGGAGATTTGCCTGGAGGGAAATATCAGTAATCTGCCGAAAGATCCGGATAAGCCCGTGGAAGATATAATACCCATAAAGATACCTCAGGGAGCCAAAGTTACTCTTGACTTAAACGGGAAGACGCTTACCTTTGAGAGCGATGTGAGAGACCAGCAGAGTCTGAAGAATTTGTTTGAGGTGGAGAAAGACGGTACTTTTACCATTGCCTGCAGTTCCCAGACAACCCCTGTTTCGGAGGAAGCGCTGATCAATTACCGCAGCCGTTCAAGAATGGTTCAGGGGATAGCTTCGGACGGTTACAAGGATGCCATGGAAAAAGAGAGCCGATATGATCGTGCCACAAAGACGGTGACTTATTATGTTATCAATTCCATGACAAGCGATATGGAGTTTAAAAAAGAAGCTGACAAAAATAATGCGTCGGCGAAACGATACAGGATCCATCTGGACCAGGTAGGGGCGATTGAGGGTTCTTATATTAACAATGCCGTGGCCGTTAAAGAGGGAGGCACCTTACATATCACAAACGGAAGGATTACTGCAGTAAAGAGTAACCGCGCCGTTTTGGTGGAGGGAGGTACAGCCGAGATAACCGGCGGCTATATCGTCGGCAATGATGAAAGGCCGACGACGCCTGCCCCGTCCAACGGCGGCGGGGTGTCTGTCATATCAGGAGGACAGCTGGTTATGACCGGCGGCATGATTGCCGGCAACAAGGTAGTCGGCAATTCATCAACCGGCGTGCCTTATGAGATGGGCAATGGCGGCGGCATTTCCGTCAGGTCAGGAAGCAGTGCTGTTATCGGGGGCGATGCCGTAATTGCCGGAAACATTGCGTACCACGGCAACGGCGGCGGGATTTTTGCAGATGGCGGCAGTTCGGTCAAGGTTGAAGACGATGCGGTGATTGCCGGCAATCTTGCCGAGGCGGAGCTTAAGAATGTATCTGTAGGTGGCAAAACGTATCCTGACGCTTCTGAGTCAAATTTTAAAGGCAGCGGCGGCGGGATCTACATTGCGCCCTTTCAGAGAGGGAGCAGTAAGAATACGCTTATTGTGGAAGGCGGAGTGATTGCCGGAAACGTGGCGGAGGCCTGCGCGGATCCCCGATTAGGCTACGGCGTTGGGGGCGGCGGTATTTTTACAGGCGGGGATTTGCGTGTGGGCGGCGATTGCCGTATTGAGAATAATTATGCTTTTGAGGGCGGCGGAGGCATTATGATATGGTATAAAAATAATGCCACAGGCCATTCCTATACCAATAACGGATACCATTACCCGACCTTCTACATGTCAGGCGGAACGGTCAGAGGAAACACCTGTGACGGAAGCGAGGGCGGCGGTATCCGGTGCGAAGGGACGGGAACCATTGAGAAAGGTGTCATTGAAGGAAACATAACCAACTCCTTTTACGATTTCGGCGGCGGCGGTATCTATGTTGAGATGTATACGGACCATATCGGCGAAGGCGGCAATCTGTCCATATTAAATGCAGAAATAACGGAAAATGTGGCTTATGGTTACGGCGGCGGCGTGGCCGGCTGCGCAAAGAGCGTAATGAATGTACTTACCATAAAAGGCGCGGCCATTTACGGCAATGAAGTCAGAAACATGGAAGGCGGCAAGGTATGCGGAAACGGGAAAGCCGGCGATGAGACGGTAACCGAACAGAACTATCCGGAATTTTTCAAAGATCCGGGCGGCGGGGCCCGGACGGACATTGCCCTGGATTATTTCGGTGTGGGGCAAAGCGTGGTATATGATTACATGCTGGGGAACGGCTCCCATGACTGGACGGGAAACAGCGGAAATACGTATGTTTTAAAGAAGGGGGAAGACACAAACAAGCCGAATCCGCTGACAGTAGGTAAAAAGAGCGTGATGGGGCTGACTTCCAATCCCAGTTCGGAACATATAGCCGGGGCTGCCGGTCACAGCAGTGTAATCATTCGGAATAATCAGTCCAGATTCCACGGCGGCGGTATCGCGTGCAACGGCGTCCTGGCTCTGGGAAAAGGTTCGGGAAACCTTAGGATTGAAAAGAAGTTGGACGGAGACGCCACAGAGAAAGAATTTGAATTCACCATAGGATTGAAGAAGGGCGGTGTTTCCCTGGAGGGAGACTATCCCTATTCCGGTTCCAGAGAGGGCTGGATAGAGGACGGCGGCACCATCCGTCTGAAAGCCGGGGAATTTATCGAGATCATGAACCTTCCGGGAGGGACCGAATATACGGTTACCGAGATAAATCATGACGGATATAAGGTCAGTATTACGAAAAACGGCGGGAAGGGGATTTCCGGCAACAGCGTTACCGGAACCATTGTGGTTACGGATAAAGACGGATCGAATGTGGAAATCATTGTAGTTACCAACAGGGATAAAGACAAGCCGGAAGAAACGGTTCCGCCCACCTCAGAGACAGAGACGTCCACCTCAGAGACAGAGACGTCCACACCGGAGACAGAGCCGACCGCCCCGGAGACCCGGCCGACCACGCCGGGGACAGAGCCGACCACTCCGGAGACCCGGCCGACCACGCCGGGGACGGAGCCGACTACGCCGGAGACACAGCCGACTACCCCGGAGACCACCCGGCCGTCGGAGACGCAGCCCACGTCCCCGGAAACCACGCATACAAATCCGGAGCGGACTCCAAGCCCGCCTCCGTCCACGACGACGGTGCCGGAAACCGTTACAGAGCCGTCCACAGAGCCGACCTTGCCGGCGGAGTCGACAGACCGGACGC
Organism: Hungatella sp.; assembly: GCA_022798105.1. Taxonomy (GTDB): domain Bacteria; phylum Bacillota; class Clostridia; order Lachnospirales; family Lachnospiraceae; genus UBA3402. Next base: position 947 of record JAAWLV010000080.1, on the reverse strand, counting down.
CGGAAGAGCCGGATGTCCCCGTCCTGACGGAGTTTCCCGATCCCAACGACCCGGACAGCCCGGAGCGGTTTATCATCGTGGAAGACGGTGTTCCCAAAGCCTATGTAAAGCGGTGGGATCCCGAAAAGGAGGAATTTGTGTATATTTACGACGGGGATGTGCCTCTCTTCGGCCTGCCCAGAATGGGGGATGCCGCAAAGGGCATTATGCGCCGGGTAATGTGGTTTGCGCTGCTTGGGATAGCAGGGGAAGGGATTTTCCTGGCCGTTGTAAAGCGGAGAAGGAAAAATTACGGTTCAGACCATGACGAATCACTCCGCTGATTAGTTATGGGCAGTTACGTTTGCAGGCGCCTGTAAACAGCAACAGGGAATGAAATGTGCGGCCGCTTTCGCTGAAAATGATCGGTGAAAGCGGCCATTGTAATTAGGAGGGGATTGTTTGTCTGATTACAAGGAGGTCTTATATGTCAGGTTGAAACTGCCTTCTCTCAGGATTGCGACAACTGCCGGGTTTGATCAGTTAAGTAAACAGCAATTCATCATATTGCTGTTTTGCTGAGTCGAAGTTGTTGTTGGCCCGGGAGAATCTGTGTGGTCTCCGGGTTCAGATATGCCAGGCATTCCGATGAGCCCAAAGCAGGAAAACACTCGGGGTGTGGCCCTCCTGTTTTCCCTGGTCTCATCTCCATGGCATATATTCACCCTGACACCACACAGATTCTCCCGGGCAAAAACAGGATTCGCCGGCCTAAATTTAACCCGTTGTGCTAGTTAATAACCAATGTCGTGCGCTTTACTTTAGCAGGATAAGTTGGAAGTTCAATTTTGCTGTATTATTGAGTGAGTAAATGGGGCGGATTTGGTCGTGGGGCCAGGGAGTGAAGGCAGGCTGTGTGCCGTTCGTGTTCAGATATGCCAAACATTCCGATGAGCCCTTAAAGCGGA
>JAAWLV010000079.1 GCA_022798105.1 Hungatella sp. | reverse complement strand
GCCGATTTTGACAAAGCCCTTTTGGATTGGGGAAATCAACATTCAGAGGAACACGAGGATATTATCCAAAACGATATCGCAACATATAGCTTCCCCGCATACCTCACAGCGGAGGAGAAGAACTTTTTAGCTTTAACCATAAGAGCGTCAAATATTGAAAACGCAATATTAGTAAAGAGCTATTATGGCATTCCAGCGATTGATCCTGATTTGAATTTTGAACTTGCAATAGAAAGCCAGGAAACTGACCCGCCCACATGGGCAAGTTTGATGTATGGTATTTCTTATCACCTTGATCCTCAGGTAGTCACAGTCGGAGAACGGGACACAGCACTTGCAAATGCAATCATCGATATTCAATCTTTTTGGTATGATACTGACCTCGAAACTCTTGCCGAAATGTCGTCTGACGAAGTGTTTTCCAAACTAAATACAATCGCAAATAACAATAGCACAAATGCTATACAGCTTTCGATTGTAGAGAATTATTATATATTTCAAGTATCCTCTATGTTTGGATAACCAAAAAATAAATATGAAATCTGCGTTCATGGGCCTGTTGGTTGAACATTTCACATAATGGTGAAGAAATCGGAGATAAATATACCTGCACCTATGGATGTCCTGTCAATGTAGGTGGATATGGTATCCCGTGAGTAACAACGAATGTGTAAATTACGGGTACATCCAAAGTCAGTAGCGAAAAGGCATGGATATGTGCCAATAATTCACAGAGTTTTATCTGAAAGTATGTGAAAACTAAGGAACCGCCGTATACGGAACCGTATGTACGGTGGTGTGGGGGAGGTAGATAAAATAATTATCTACCTCCTACCCGATTCAATAGAAAGCTGCTGCTGTCGCAGCCGCGCTCTGGTGCGGATGTACGTTAAGACACACGACGTTCTTTTTATCTGTTTTTTCTTTAAAAGTCCAAAACTTTCCACATTTCCTGTTGACTTTCCCCCAACATTTTTGTAAAATAAATGTAAGCGCTTACATTTGACAAAAAGGGCAGTAAATTCTATGGATTCTGCCATACTAACCACAAACGTCAAACAACACACCGCAATACAACAAAACATAGTCAAGGAGAAGAAACATGCAGGATGTGGTGAAGATTAACAGGGAGGACAACGTTGCGGTTGCCCTGCGTCCCATAGCAAAGGGGGAGACCCTTGTTATAGGGGATATTTCAGTGACTGCGGCCCAGGAGATTCCTCAGGGCCATAAGGTGGCCCTTAAGCCGGTGAAGGCGGGGGAGGAAGTGGTAAAGTACGGGTTCCGGATCGGCTTTGCCAAGGAAGATATTGAGAAGGGGCAGTGGGTACATGTACACAATCTAAAGACCGCTCTGGGGGATGTGCTTACGTATCAGTATGAGCCGGTTCACGCCTGTGTGGAGGACGGAGGGCGCGCTGTATTCCAGGGATTTCGGCGCACCGACGGCAAGGCGGGCGTGCGCAACGAGATCTGGATAATTCCCACGGTGGGCTGTGTAAACTCCATCGCCAAGGCTTTGGAAAAGGACGCCCGGAAGCTTGTGGGGGGAAGCCTGGAGGAAGTGGTGGCATTTCCCCATCCCTACGGCTGCTCCCAGATGGGGGATGACCAGGAGAATACCAGGACGGTTCTGGCGGACATGATCCGCCATCCCAATGCGGGAGGGGTTCTGGTTCTGGGGCTGGGATGCGAGAACAGCAATATCCCCGTGCTCAAGGAGTACATTGGAGAGTACGATGAACAGCGGGTGCGGTTTCTCCAGTGCCAGGATGTGGAGGACGAGCATGAGGCGGCCATGGAGATTTTAGAGGAGCTGGCCGTGTACGCCAAAGGCTTTACCAGAGAACCTATTGATGCCGGCGAGCTGGTTATCGGCATGAAGTGCGGCGGCTCCGACGGGCTGTCGGGGATCACGGCCAATCCCACGGTGGGGGCATTTTCCGACCTGCTCATTTCCAAAGGCGGCACCACCATCCTGACGGAGGTGCCGGAGATGTTCGGAGCCGAGACCATCCTTATGAACCGGTGTGAGAATGAGGAGCTGTTTGACAAGACGGTGCATCTGATCAATGATTTCAAGAACTATTTTACCAGCCACAATCAGACCATCTACGAGAACCCGTCCCCGGGCAACAAAAAGGGCGGTATCTCCACCCTGGAGGACAAGTCTTTGGGCTGTACTCAGAAGTCGGGCAGCGCCCCGGTAAGGGGTGTGCTTTCTTACGGCGAGCAGGTGAAGGTAAAGGGTCTTAACCTTTTAAGCGCTCCGGGCAATGACCTGGTGGCTTCCACGGCCCTGGCGGTTTCCGGGGCGCAGATCGTCCTTTTTACCACAGGAAGGGGGACGCCTTTTGCCTCCCCTGTCCCGACGGTGAAGATTTCCAGCAATTCCGCCCTGGCAGGGAAGAAGGGCAACTGGATCGATTTTAATGCCGGGCGCATGGTGGAGGATAAGTCCAAGGAGGAGCTGGCTGAGGAGCTGTTTGACTATGTACTGGAGGTTGCTTCCGGCAGGAAAGTGAAAGCCGAGGAGGCAGGGTTCCACGATATGGCTGTCTTTAAGCAGGGCGTGACTCTGTAAGGCAGGTTATAAGCCGTATATTCTGCAGGGCAAAGGCCGCGGTGCAGGCGCAGGAAATTATGGGGAGGTATCAATATGAAATTAAACCGAACGACACAGAGAACCGTAGAAATACTGAAACTGATTTCACGTAATCCGGAGGGAATCACTTTGGACGAGATCTGTGCGCGGCTTGAGCTTCCCAAAACCAGCGCCTATGACATTGTCACCACTCTGGTGGAGATGGGTATGGCCAATGTGCAGAAGGGGCTGAAGCAGACCTATACCATCGGCCTGACAGCCTACCGGATCGGGATCAATTACACCAACAATCTGGATTTTCTGGGGATTATCGAGCCGGAGCTGAAGGCGTTTTCCAAGGCTGTGGGCAAGACGGTGTTCTTTGGTGTGCGCTCGGATCACGAGGTGGTGTACATCTGCAAGTTTGAGCCGGAAAATCCCATTATCACCACGGCCACCGTGGGCACCAAAAATCCCATGTACTGCACGTCCCTGGGAAAGGCCATTCTGGCGTGCACGGATGAGGAGACCAGGGGACAGATTATGGGGCGGATAAAATTCTGCCGAAAGACAGACAATACCATCATGACCAGACAGGCCCTGGACCGGGAGCTGGACAAGGTGCGGGCCCAGGGCTATGCCCTGGATGCCAGGGAGATGGAGGACCATATGGAGTGTGCCGGCGCGGCGGTATTCGGGCCTGACGGCAGCGTTGTGGGGGCCATCAGCGTGTCCAGCCTGTACAAGCAGGGGGAAGATTACGACGCCCTGGGCAAAGTGGTTTCGAAGAAAGCGGAGGAAGTATCCAAATTGCTGGGATTTTTGGGAAAAGTACATTGAAAGATATTGACAAATCGCCGGTAACCGTTTAATATTTAGTATAAGAATCGTGTTTGCGAAGCGAATTCGCATATACGAATTATAAAAGGAGAATAAAGCCATGAAAAAAGAAAAAGTGTTAGCAAGAATGAAAGAAGACTGCCTGGTGGCCGTAGTGCGGGCCAAGAATCTGGAGCAGGGTGAGAAGGTGGTCGACGCTATCATTGAGGGCGGCATCAACTTCATCGAGATCACCATGACTATGGATGAGGGCAACCCGGTTGAATTCATTGCAGCCATGGTAAAGAAGTACAAAGGCAATGACAAGGTTGTTATCGGCGCAGGCACGGTTCTGGATCCGGAGACTGCAAGGCAGGTTATTCTGGCAGGCGCCAACTACGTTGTGAGCCCGGGCCTTAATGTGGAGACGGTGAAGCTGTGCAACCGCTACAGGGTTCCCATGCTGCCGGGCGTTATGACTCCCACCGAGGCAATTACCGCCATGGAGGCAGGGTGCGACGTTATCAAGATCTTTCCGGGCAATATTTTGGGACCGGCAGCTATCAGCTCCTTTAAAGGGCCCCTTCCCCAGGGTGAGTTTATGCCTTCCGGCGGTGTTGACGTGGACAACGTGGACAAGTGGATCAAGGCGGGCGCCTATGCGGTGGGCACCGGTTCCAGCCTGACAAAGGGCGCCAAGACAGGCGACTTTGAGGCGGTTACAGCCAAGGCAAAAGAGTTTGTGGAAGCAGTGGCAGCGGCCAGAAAATAAGGAAAAGGCGATAAATATTCAGAGATAAATATCCAGAAAGAAAAGAAGGAGAAAGAACGATGGCAAAGATTGTAACTATGGGCGAGATCATGTTGAGACTGTCCACACCGAACAACGAGAAATTTATTCAGGCTGACGAGTTTGACATTAACTACGGCGGCGGCGAGGCAAACGTAGCGGTATCCCTGGCCAACTACGGCCATGACGCCGAGTTTGTTACGGCGGTTCCCGCCAATCCTATCGGCGAGTGCGCAGTGGCGGCTCTGAGAAAATACAACGTAGGCACCAAGCATATTGCAAGAAGCGGCGAGCGCCTGGGCATTTACTTTTTGGAGACGGGATCTGCTATGAGGGCATCCAATGTGGTCTACGACAGGGCTCACAGTTCCATCTCCACCGCCACACCGGATCAGTTTAACTTCGACGAGATTTTTGAGGGCGCTGACTGGTTCCATTTTACCGGTATTACTCCTGCTGTCAGCGATGCTGCCATTGAACTGACGGAGGCTGCCCTGAAGGCTGCCAAGGCCCACGGCGTAACCGTTTCCGTTGACCTTAATTTCCGCAAGAAGCTGTGGTCTTCCGAGAAGGCCCAGAGGGTGATGACCAACCTGATGCAGTACGTTGACGTGTGCATCGGCAACGAGGAGGACGCGGAGAAGGTTCTGGGCTTTAAGCCGGGCAACACGGACGTGACTTCCGGCGAGCTGGAGCTGGCAGGCTATGTGGACATCTTTAATCAGATGGCCGACAAGTTCGGGTTTAAGTACATCATCAGCTCCCTGCGGGAGAGCCACAGCGCCTCCGACAACGGCTGGTCCGCATGCATCATGGACGGCAAGACGAGAGAGTTCTACCACTCCAGAAAGTATCACATCACCCCCATTGTAGACCGGGTAGGCGGCGGCGATTCCTTCGCGGCAGGCCTTATCTGCGGGCTGGCGGACGGCAAGGACATGAAGGCGGCTCTGGAGTATGCGGTAGCTGCTTCTGCCCTGAAGCACACCATCCCCGGCGACTTTAACCTGGTAACCCGCGGGGATGTTGAGAGTCTGGCAGGCGGCGACGGTTCAGGGCGCGTACAGAGATAGTTTCAGGGAAATCTTAAGGACAGCTCTATGCTCGCGAGAGTATTGGGACTGTCCTTTTATAAAGCGAATAAGCGAGAGGAATGAGTGACATATGGACGATAAAAGAACATTTGACCTGCTGACTTTGGGGCAGCTTTTGCTGCGCCTGTCGCCGCCGGGCAATGAGCGGCTGGTGCGGGGGGATACCTTTGAAAAGCAGGTGGGAGGCGCGGAGCTGAATGTGGCTGTGGGTGTGTCGCTTCTGGGGCTGCACACAGGGGTTATCTCTAAGCTGCCGTCCCATGATATGGGAAGCTTCATGAAGAGCAAAATCCGATCCTACGGCATCAGCGACGATTTTTTCCTGTACGACCATTCCCCCTCTGCCAGGGTGGGGATCTATTTCTATGAAAACGGCGCCTATCCCAGAAAGCCAAAGGTAATTTATGACCGGGCAAACAGTTCCTTCTATTCCCTGGACATTAACGAGATACCCAAGGAGACTTACAGCGCCAGCCGGTGTTTTCACACCACGGGAATTACCCTGGCTCTCAACGAAAAGATCCGGGAGACCACCATTGAGATGATCAAACGGTTCAAGGCAGCCGGCACATTGGTTTCCTTTGACGTGAATTTCCGGGGAAATCTCTGGACAGGGGAGCAGGCCAGGGAATGCATCGAAAGAATCCTCCCCTTTGTGGATATTTTCTTCTGCTCCGAGGATACGGCCAGGCTTACCTTTAAGAAAACGGGGACGGCCAGGGAGATGATGAAAGATTTTACAGAAGAATATCCCATTTCCATTGTGGCTTCCACCCAGAGGATCGTTCACAGCCCCAAGAGGCACACCTTCGGATCCGTCATCTACGACGCCAAGAAGGATGCGTACTACGAGGAGGAGCCTTACCGGGATATTGAGGTGGTGGATCGCATCGGAAGCGGGGACGCCTATATCTCGGGCGCGCTCTACGGGCTTTTGACCAGCGACTTTGACTGCGCGCGGGCTGTCCGCTACGGCAATGCCACCAGCGCGGTGAAGAACACTATCCCGGGGGATCTTCCGTCCTCGGATTTGGAGGAGATTGAGACGATTATCAGGGCCCACAATCAAAAGGGGCCTCAGAGCGAGATGGCCAGGTAGGCAGAAGATGAAAGATTACAGGGAGGTAGCAATATGGCACCATTGATGAAAGGCAACGTAATCGTAGGCCAGTCAGGAGGGCCTACGGCAGTTATCAACTCCAGTCTTGCAGGCGTGTACAAGACGGCTGTTGACAGGGGAGCCAAAAAGGTTTACGGGATGCTCCACGGCGTCCAGGGGCTTTTGGAGGAGCGGGTAGTGGATCTGTCCCAGCACATTAAGAGCGACCTGGACATTGATTTGTTAAAAAGGACGCCGTCCTCTTTCCTGGGGTCCTGCCGGTATAAACTGCCGGAGATCAAGGACGGAACGGAGATTTACGATAAGATTTTCGGGATTTTGGATAAGCTGGAGATCGAGTATTTCTTCTACATAGGCGGCAACGATTCCATGGATACCATCAAGAAGCTGTCCGACTACGCCCTGCTTAACGGCAGCCGGATCCGCTTTATGGGAGTGCCGAAAACCATTGACAATGATCTGGCGGTGACGGATCACACGCCAGGCTTTGGAAGCGCGGCCAAGTACATTGCCTCCATTACCAAGGAAGTAATCCGGGACGGCCTGGTGTATGATCAGGAGAGTGTGACCCTTTTGGAGATCATGGGAAGAAACGCAGGCTGGCTTACAGGCGCCGCGGCTCTGGCCACAGGGGAGGACTGCGAGGGGCCTGACATGCTGTTTCTGCCGGAGATCACCTTTGACGTGGAGCACTTCATGAAGAAGGTGACGGATCTTCAGAAGATGAAGAAGTCTGTGGTAGTTGCTGTCTCCGAGGGTGTAAAGGTGGCGGACGGGCGGTATGTGTGCGAATTGACAGACAATATCGACTATGTGGATGCCTTCGGCCATAAGCAGCTGACTGGAACCTCCCGCTATCTGGCAGGCCGGATTTCCAGGGAGATGGGCTGCAAGACCCGATCCATTGAGTTTAATTCCCTCCAGCGGTGCGCCTCCCATATCGTGGGCCGGGTGGATATCACGGAGGCCTTCCAGGTAGGCGGCGCGGCGGTGAAAGCGGCCTTTGAGGGAGAGACCGGGAAGATGATCATCTTAAAGAGGGTTTCTGATGACCCCTATATCTGCGTCACGGATATTTATGATGTGCATAAGATTGCCAATGTGGAGAAGGTGGTTCCCAGGGAGTGGATCAATGAGGCCGGCGATTATGTGACTCCGGATTTTGTAAACTACGTGCGCCCCCTTATCCAGGCAGAGCTGACTCCTATTATGGTGGACGGCCTGCCCAGGCATCTGAAACTGGAAGATGCGTAAGGCGGATAATTGACCTGAAAAGTAGGGAGGCGGCAGAGGACATGGATAAAAGATGCCCTTTGCCGCCCGATCTGCGTTTACAGAAGATAGATTTTATGCTGCCTGCAGGCCTCCTTCATTTCCCGGGGCCATATGCTGGCCTGGACTTCGCCGATGTGTGCTCTGTCCAGAAGGAGCATGCACAGCCTGGACTGGCCGATGCCGCCGCCGATGGTGTAGGGAAGCTGACGGTCTAAAAGCATCCGGTGGTAGGGCAGGCCTTTGCGCTCTTCACAGCCGGCTTTTTTCAGCTGCTCATCCAGGGAGGTTTCGTCCACCCGGATGCCCATGCTGGAGATCTCCAGAGCACAGTTTAAGGTGTCGAACCAGAACAGGATATCCCCGTTTAACTGCCAGTCGTCATAGTCCGGAGCTCGGCCGTCGTGGGGCTTGCCGCTTCTTAGCTTGTCGCCGATCTGCATCAGAAAGACGCAGCCGTGCTCTCTGGTGATGAGATTTTCCCGCTCCTTGGGGGAAGCTTCCGGGTATAAGTCCTCCAGCTCCTGGGAGGTGATGAAATAGATATCCTCAGGAAGCCGCTTTACGGCCTGGGGGTATTTGTACCAGACTTCGTGCTCCATGTGTTTGATGATCTTGAAAATGTTCTGGACGGTTTCTTTCAGAGTGTCCATCGTCCGTTCGTTTCTGGTGATAACCTTCTCCCAGTCCCACTGATCCACATAGCAGGAGTGGAGGTTGTCAGGCTCTTCATCCCGGCGGATGGCGTTCATGTTGGTGTAAAGTCCCTCTCCGGGCTGAAAGCCGTACTGGTAAAGGGCCATGCGCTTCCACTTGGCCAGGGAGTGGACCACCTCAATGGTCTCTGCGGGAAGGGCGGCCATGTCAAATGCCACCGGCCGTTCCACGCCGTTCAGGTCGTCGTTTAAACCGCTGCTCTTTTCCACGAACAGGGGGGCGGAGATCCGCTCCAGGTTCATCTGCCTTCCAAATTCCTTCTGGAAGGTGTCCCGGATGTACTTGATAGCTTCCTGGGTCTGGCGGATGGTCAGACGGGGGTCATAGTCTTTTGGCAATATAAGATTCATGCTGCTCCTCCTGGATTATGTAAATCCTTATTAATTAAGCGCCGCTTGCCGGTACCCGGCGGACGGCAACCTTATTATACAGCCCGCGCCGGTTCAGATCAATGGCGGATTTGAGAAAAATTTTCCGCAAACCGCTGCTTTGGCTTTTCTAACGGCTTCGGGGGTGGTATAATTTAGGCAAGAAAAAGAAGGAGGATTTTATAGTGGGAAAGGAAACGTATGTGATTACCATTGACAGGCTTTACGGCAGCGGCGGGCGTATCATGGGCAAGAAGCTGTCCAAGGAGCTGGGAATCCCGTTTTATGATGAGGAGATCCTGAAGCTGGCGTCAGAGGAAAGCGCCGTCGGGGAGCAGTATTTCCGCCTCAACGACGAGAAGGCCGGGAACAATCTGTTCTTCCGGGCCATAGGAGGCCTGCGCACAAGCCTGGAAGAGCCGTCCCTGGACGACGATATCACGTCCCCGGAGAACCTGTTCCGGTTCCAGGCCAAGATGATCCGCAAAGTGGCTTCTCAGGAATCCTGTATTATTATGGGTCGGTGCGCTGATTTTGTGCTGGAGGCGGCCGGAGTGAAAAACCTTATCCGCCTGTTTGTCTATGCGGACAGCAGCACCTGCATCCGCCGGGTGGCGGAGGTGGACGGGGTGGACACCAAGGAGGCGCTGCGCAGGGCCAACCGCATCAGCAAGGAGCGTCGGGATTACTACAAATATTATACGGGAAAAGAGTGGGAGGACATGGCCAACTACGACCTTCCCATCAACACCACCACCCTGGAGCTGGATCCGGCCGTGGAGCTGGTGAAGGCCTATCTGCAGCTGAGAGGCATAGAAGTGTAACAGCTTGTAACAGGATGTGCCGTGTAATTGTAATAAAAATTTAATATTTTTATTGTATGAACCTGTCGTATTCAGGAAAAAGTTATGATATACTAATGCCGTTGATTTTTACTTTTACAGTTTTATGTACATAGACGCGGCAGGAGAGGACTCATGTTTGAAAAAGAAGATTATACAAAGGTTTTGGACAGGGCGAGAAGAAAGCGGAACAACAAGGATTATCTCCGATATCTGATTATCGCTCTTGGGGCTGCCGGGGTGATTCTGGCGGCGGTTCTCGCAGGTATGGCTGTAAAGAAAGGTCTTTCAGGGGACGAAAAGAACCGGGAAGCGGTGCAGACCGTTGATGAAACCGGTTATACAGAGGATGTGACACTGGATCCGGAAGCTGCAGCCCAGTCTGAGGAGGAACTTAAGGAGCTGGAGCGCCAGGCCGAGGAAGCGGCCGAAAAGCAGGCGGTGGTAGATGCCTACGGCAATCTGGGCCTGGTTCAGGTGTCGGGGTACTTAAATGTCCGAAAGACTCCGGACAGCAGCGGGGATATTATCGGGAAGATGCAGGAGAACAGTGTCTGTCAGATTGTGGGGCAGGAGGGGGACTGGTATCAGATCCACTCCGGCCAGGTGGACGGATATATTTCCAGCCAGTACGTGCTGACCGGTGAGGAGGCTAAGGCGGCGGCTCTTGAGCAGGTGAAGCTGCGGGCGGTGGTCACTGCGGACAATGTAAATATCCGGCAGACTCCGGAGCTTGGCCTGGATAACGTGGTGGCTCAGGCCCTTTTGGATGAGCGCTATGAGGTGGTGAGCCAGGAGGAAGGATGGGTTCAGACCACCGGCGGGTATATTTCCGCGGATTACGTGGACGTGAGATACGCTTTAAACGAGGCCCGGAAGATGGATCTGAAAGCTATGGCTATTAACCAGTACCAAAACCTTCTGATTTCAAAGGTGAGCAATTATCTGAATATCCGGAGCACGCCGAAGGATGAGGGCAATTCCAATATTATCGGCAAGCTGCCCGGCAAGGCTGCCGGGGAGATTCTGGAGACGGAAGACGGGTGGTACAAGATCCACTCCGGCAATATTACGGGATACGTTTCGGCCGACAGCCAGTATACGGCCACCGGCCAGGAGGCCATTGATCTGGCTATGAGTTCCGCCTCTCTTATGGCCATTGTGAATACGGACAAGCTTAATGTGCGGACCAGCCCCAGCACCGATGCCAGCATCTGGACCCAGATCTCCAAGGAGGAGCGGTACTCCGTAGTTCAGCAGCTGGACGGGTGGGTGCAGATCGAACTGGACGGCGGGGACGAGGAGGGCGATGACAGCGCCTACATCTCCACCAGGGACAACAATGTGGAGGTGCGCTATGCCCTGACAGAGGCCATCAAGTTTTCACCTTTGGAGGAGCTGGCCAACCAGCAGGCATCCAGGAGAAACCAGATTGTAAACTTTGCCATCAAGTATGTGGGCAACCGTTACGTTTGGGGCGGTACCAGCCTGACAAACGGCGCCGACTGTTCCGGTTTTGTCCAGTCTGTCATGCGTAATTTCGGCATCACCCTTCCCAGGACTTCCAGGGAACAGGCAAAGGTGGGACGGGCCATCAAGTCGTCGGAGATGCGGCCGGGAGATCTGATCTTCTACGCCAACAGCAGCGGAACCATCAACCATGTGGCTATGTACATCGGCAACGGTCAGATTGTCCATGCTGCCAGCAGCAAGAGCGGAATCAAGATTTCTACCTGGAACTACCGAAGCCCGAAGACCATACGCAGCGTAATCGACTAAAATAAATAAAGAGAACGCCCGGGAAAGGAAAGCGGAGAAACCGATTTCTCTTTTCCAGGGCGTTTTTGCATTGTCAGACATCCAGAAGATAGCGGACGTAATCGTTCAGGGCTTCGGGGCTGTCAAAGAGTTCAGGGCTGTACTGGGCGTAGGACTGTTTCGCCCTGCAGGCTTTTTTAAAGGCCGGAGGCCAGAGGGTATCGGGCTGGGGGAGAAAGAGGCCTGTCTTTTTTGTGTAGCAGGTCTGGGCCGTTGCCTTTTTTCTGGCTCCCCGTTCCACGAATTCGCCTACGCTTTTGTGTATGGCAGTGTCCTCGTAGATGAGGTAATAGTAGTTTTCGTAATCGGGATAGAAATATTTCAGCGTGCCGTTTAACAGCGGGACGGTAAGCTCAAGCCGGTTTTCGGAGGCCTTACAGGAGGCGCGGCCGGTTTCCCAGCAGACGGGCACAGGCAGGGCATCCGGGCTTTTAAGGGTGAGAAGAAGGCTGTACACCGGTTCGCCGAAGATATCGGAGGCCTTTAAAACCTGCCGGTCTTCCAGGGCGAACTGCCGGCCGGGAAGGTCGGCGTAGTAGAGAATCGGGAGTATCAGGGGCATGCCTTCCAGGTCTTCGCGGTTGTGGAGCATCAGCGCTTCGCAGAGAGGTTCTCTGCGGGTTTCCAGATATTGCTTGTAGACGTCAATCAGCTGTCCGCCGGAATAGGGATCCTGGCGGAATATGCCTAGAAACTGCTCGATGGATTTTTGTTTTAGGCTGTCCAGGCCCAGAAGCTTCCGGAAAGGCCGGATGCGCTTATAAATGTCGATGCTGATAAAGGAAGACAAATCCCGGGGCAGGTTCCACACCTGAAAGCGTTTCAGGAGGAAGGGGATGTCAAAGCCGTCGCCGTTAAAGTGGATCAGGGTAGTAAAGTCTCCGGTAAACTCATAAAAGGCCGAAAGGATGTCTTTCTCCGCGTCGGGCGTATCGGCGAACCACTGGATAAGGTTCCATGTGCCGCCGGTGTAAAAGGTGCAGCCGATCAGGTATATCTGGTGGTGTTCCGCGGAAAATCCGGTGGTTTCGATATCGAAAAAGAGAAGTTTATCCGGCCGGCCCAGCCGATCCAGGGGGTAGGTGTCCGGAGGGCGGAAGGTGTGTTTGAAGGTTATCATAGAGTGCTCCTTGGTAAAATCCGGTAAATGCGGTTTTCTGTAAAGTATAGCATAGGGCGGGGGTTACAGCAAGACATAATGAAATTGCTGTATTGTTGAGTGAGCAGAGGCGGATTTAGTCGCGGAGCGAGGGGAGGGAGGCTGTGTGCCGACCGGGTTCAGATATGCCAAACGTTCTGATGAGCCCTTAAAGCGGAAAACACTCGGGGTGAGGCCCTCCTGTTTTCCTGGTCTCATCTCCACGGCATATATTCACCCGCCTGGCACACAGCCTCCC
>JAAWLV010000078.1 GCA_022798105.1 Hungatella sp. | reverse complement strand
GTGCCACCGAAGCGGGTGATATATCCCTGTACCTTCTCAATGGCTGCGGCTCTCTCATCATCTTCGAGTTTTGCGCTAAGAACAACTGCTAATTCATATTTGTTCATAGTTTCTTACCTCCTTCTGGTCTCTGGCCCCCGTCTTCAGCTCCGGGAGCAAGGATTCATGTGTCACGGATTAGTATTTTATCAGATATTTCCCGGAAATGCAAGGGTTTTCAGGGCTTACTTTGTATAATTGTCAAAATAGCCCTGAATATAGATAATCGGCGTCCCCTTATCCCCGCTTCCGCTGGTCAAATCAGCTAAAGACCCGATAAGATCCGTAAGCCTTCTGGGCGTGGTGCCCTGAGTCACCATGGTGCCTTTCAGGCTCACCGCCTTCTCATCTTTATCCTTGATATAATCTTTAATGGCAGCCCTGAGCTCTTCCCCTGACAGAGCCGCAAAGTCATTGTCAGCCAGATACTTAAGCTTCACCTCATTGGGCGTACCCTCCAGTCCTGCAGTGTATGCCGGTGAAACCACCGGGTCAGCCAGTTCCCATATTTTCCCCACAGGATCCTTAAAGGCACCGTCTCCGTAGATCATAACTTCCACGTTCTTTCCGGTCTTTTCTGCCATCAGCCCGTGAATCCGATCCACCATCTCCTGGCAGCGGATAGGGAACAGCTTTACGGAGTCCTCAGTGGCTTTATTGGAACCCAGCAGCCCGTATCGGTCATTGTACCCGCTGCCGTCCACGCTTTCTGTCAAAATCTCGTCCAGGCAGAAGACTTTCCTGGCTCCCGCAGCCGTTAAAAGCCGTTTCGTTCTCTGGCGGGTATGGATGTCGCAGGTCAGCACGCAGTCCGTATACTGCAGAACGGCCTTGGGATTGTTGGCAAAAATCACCTCCACCTTGGCCCCCGCGTTCACGATCAGCTGCTTATAATAATCCACATAGTCAACTCCGGTAAAGTAGTGTTTCTGGTATCCGAACAGCTGGCGGTATCTCTCCTCTGTCAGCACATCGCTCCATGGATTAATTCCCTTTTCATCCAGCATATCCAAATCAATCAGGTGATTCCCCACCTCATCGGAAGGATAGCTCAGCATCAGAACAACTTTTTTGCAGCCCATGGCTATCCCTTTGAGGCAGATAGCGAACCGGTTTCTGCTTAAAATAGGAAATAAAATGCCTACCGTATCATCACCGAATTTCGCCCTCACATCCGCAGCTATCTGCTCTGTGGTGGCATAATTGCCCTGAGCCCGGGCTACAACGGCCTCGGTGACGGCAATGACGTCCTTATCGTGAATCTGAAACTTCTCACTTTCTGCTGCCGCCAATACGGAGTCTACGACTATCTGCGCCAAATCATCTCCCTTCCGGATAATGGGCGCGCGAACTCCTCGTGATACAGTGCCAACCATTCTGTCCATAGGTTTTATCTCCTTTGCTATCTATATTCTATATTTCTTCTGTCAATTGCGCATCTACTATTATACCACAAAGCTTCCAATTCACAAGTATTTGGATAAAAACAAATACATGGTCGAGAAATGTCGGTTTACGCTTGACTCTCCCCGTAATATAAGGTAAATTAAACTTGGTTAAATAGTTTTGAAAACTACATCAATTCTAGGGGGATTTATGATACAGATTATTACAGACTCTTCTTCCCTGTACACACCGGAAGAAGCAAGAGAAGCCGGATTTGAGGCAGTTCCCTTGTGTGTGTGCATCGGCGGCAGCCATGAGCGGGATTTGCTTCTTGACATGAACCAATACTACGCAAAGATTGACCAGGGTCTGCTGCCTACTACCTCCCAGCCGCCTCTGGGGGATGTACTGGAGGCCTTCGAGGCTTATAAAGACTCTGAAATTATAGATATCGCCATGGCCGACGGGCTGTCGGGCACCTATCAGACTGCCTGCGGCGCCAGGGAGATGAGTGACCACAAAGAACGGATACATGTTTTTAACAGCCGTACTCTGTGCGGTCCCCACCGCTACATGGTACAGACAGCCCAGAAGATGAAAGAATCCGGCGCCACCGCCCAGGAGATCCTCACATGGCTTCGGGAGGCTGCGGACAACACCGAATCGTTCCTGATTCCTCAGGACTTTTCGTTTTTAAAGCGGGGCGGACGCCTGACCCCTCTGGCGGCAGCCACAGGTTCGGTGCTGAAGCTGAAGCCGATTATGAAACTGACAAAGGACGGGAAAAGGCTGGACAAGTTCGGAATTAAGCGGACCATGGTTTCTGCCGCCCAAAGCATCATAGACAATCTGAGGGAGAAGCAGCTGGGGAGTAATCATATCCTGTATATCTCCCACGGCAATGCTCCGGATGATGCCGCAAAGATAAGCGCACTGTTCCGGAACACATTCCAAAATCTGGAAGTCCGCATTCTGGACTTAAGCGCCGCTTTTGTGGCCCAGGGCGGGCCGCGGTGTGTTGCCATTCAGTATATCCGGCGGTAACAGGAAACTGCCCCGGGCAGGTTTAAGCAGGCCTTCCAGCTTTACCTGTCCGGGGCAGTATTGTTTTTACGGTTTGCGGACGCCCCGGCAGTTTTTCTCTACCAGTTTCCGCTCTACCATAATCTGGTGGCCGCATCCCAGGCATTTCAGCCTGAAATCCGCCCCCACCCGAAGAATTTCCCATTCCTGGCTTCCGCAGGGATGGGGCTTTTTAAGTTTTACAATGTCTCCCACTTCAAAAACCGCCCGATTCACCATAATTAATCCTTACCCTCCAGGATCCCGTCTATAGCCGTTTCATATGCCGCTTCCCACAAAAAATCAGACATTTAAGCTCTCAAAAACCCGGCCTATGGACTCCCGGATCACCAGATCCGCGTCTCCGTCCCTGCCGGTCTCCGACTTATTAATGAGAACCAGCTTACTGCCCTTATAATAGTCGATAAGTCCTGCTGCCGGGTATACCACCAGGGAAGTGCCGCCGATAATCAGCACATCTGCCTGCCGGATATACTGCACCGCTCTCTCAATAGTCTTCTGATCCAGCCCTTCCTCATAAAGCACCACATCCGGCTTTATGGTTCCTCCGCAGCTGCAGCCGGGCACGCCCTCCGACCGGACCACAGCCTCCAGCCCGTAAAATTTACCGCATCTTTCACAGTAATTCCGGTGGACAGAGCCGTGAAGCTCCAGCACATTCCTGCTTCCCGCCATCTGATGAAGCCCGTCAATATTCTGGGTAATGACAGCCCTCAGCTTTCCCTGCTGCTCCAGCCTGGCTAAAGCCAGGTGGGCCTCGTTGGGTTTTGCGTCTGTTATTATCATTTTATTTTTATAAAACCTGAAAAACTCCTCCGGATTGCTCCGGTAAAAGCTATGGCTGATAATCGTCTCCGGCGGATATTGATATTCCTGGTGATAAAGTCCGTCCTGGCTTCTGAAATCGGGAATCCCGCTTTCTGTGGACACACCAGCTCCTCCGAAGAAAACGATGTTATCGCTGTCCTCAATCCACTGTTTCAGTATTTCTCTTTCTGTCACCGCTGACGCCTCCTTCCAGCTGCTCATTGAGCCATGCCTGAGCCTCTAAAAGCCCTTTCTCTGTAAACGGAAATAACTTTTCAGTTTTATCCTCCTGGGGAGTCGCATCAGAACATGCCTCTCCCATCCAGAAAACTGCCGCAAGGCTGTTCTCTTCCCCTTCTGTGCTTCTTTTTTCAAGAACAAATCTCAAGGGGCCGTCACTTCCTGTATACCGGCTTTTCTTTAAGAGGGGAATACCCATAATCCCTGACAATTGTATCATCATTAACCCCTTTCCGCCTTAAAACATGCTTAAAACATACTGCAAGCCTCCTTCATTATACCACATCCTTCTCATTTTGACCTAATATATTAAGGGAAAAGAAATACATTAACCTTTATTTTCCTGTAAAATAAAAGAAAAACACCACAAAAGGAGTTGATAATTATGACAGCCATACAGAAATTTCTATCTGCCTCCGTTTTGTGCCTGACTGTGTCCGGCACAGCCGGATGTACAGGTGCGGCACAAATCCCCCAGGCTTCGGCCCCCTCATTTCCAAACTACCTGGAGGTACGCAATGTAGAACAGAATGTCATAACCGTTCAGAGTACAGAAACAGTAAAGGCAGTCCCCGATATGGCGGAAATCCGTTTCGGCGTCTCGACCCAGGAAAAGACCGCCAAAGCCTGTCAGGAAAAGAATAACGAAGATTTAACCAAGGTCATTCAGTTTCTCAAAGATTTCGGCATCGCCGAAGAGTCCATCCAGACCTCAAACTACGGCTTGAATCCCATCTATGACTGGTCCTCAGGCCAGACCCTTACAGGATATGAGATGGAGACTTCCCTCACAGTGTCTGATGTGACCATAGACCAGACCGGAACACTTCTTACTGCCTGTGTGGACGCAGGCATCAACAACATAAACCGCATCACCTACTTTTCCAGCCAGTATGATGCCTGCTACCAGGAGGCCCTGACTAAGGCCATCGACTCTGCCCGTCAGAAAGCCCAGGCCATTGCCGAGGCCGGCGGCTGCACACTGGGAGCCGTGGTTCATGTGGAGGAGTATGCCGACTCTCAGGAAGCCCGGTATAACGGATATGCCAAGGCAGCCAAAACGGCCGGCGGCTTTGAGGCCTCCATGGAAGACATGGCTGTAGAACCCGGACAGGTTGATATTGAAGCCCGGATTTCCGTTGACTTTTCCATCCAGTAAACCCCCTCAAAATTGAGGGATATAGCAGAGGGCGGCGCGCTGACAGATACACAGCGCGCCGCCCTGTTATTTAACTGCTTCGGTTTTAAAACCATGCCGCCTTCTATTTTTTGAGAGATTCCTCCTGCAGCCTGTCAATTTCTGCCATACAATCATCTACGGAAGCCCCGTTCAGCAGATTCCGCACAATAATGCAGATGTTTCCCCACTGCTCCATCTTCATACTGGCATTGGAGCCAAGAACATAGATATTTTCCTGAATCCTGTCATTTAGAGGCTTTAACGCGGGAATACATTCTACCTCCACATTCTTTGAGGGGGAAATCACTTTATTTATCTCCGAATACAGCTTAAGAGCCTCATCTGAAAGAACCATGTCCAAAACTTTTTTCGTATCCTCCAAATGTTCGGCCTGCGCACTAATGCCGTATCCGGAACAGGCAACCACCGGCATCTGGCCCAGATGGCTCGGGAAACCGATTACCTGCATCTCAAAATCAGGATTTCCGTAGGAGATCTCCGCATTGGCCGCTCCCCAGAAGGCCATGACAATCGGCGTTTTCTGGGCCAGAAAATCCGGCCCCTCCCCTTCAATAGCCTCGTAGGTGTAAGCTGTCTTCCCGTCTATATATCCCTTATCCATCATCTCCTTCAGATACTCAAAGCCCGGGCGCATATAGTCGCTGTATTTGGCCTCTCCCTTGTTGAGAGCGTCTATTTCCGCTTCCGTATTGTCACCGTTATACAAATCCGCATAGGCCTGAGCAAACACGAAGTTCTCCAGCCACCACCGGTTAGCCCCTATGGGCGTTTCAATCCCGTTTTCCTTAAATACCCGGCAGCACTCCATCAGTTCCTCCGGCGTATTGGGCAGTTCAAGACCGTATTTATCAAACAGTTCTTTATTGACAAACAGTCCATAGGCCACCACCTCCTGGGGGATTGCCACCAGCTTTCCATCTACTGTGTTGGCAGTCTTTACAACATCCCTCAGATTTTTGGCGCTTTCCAGCCCCGACAAATCCAGCAATTTCCCCTCTTCCCCCAGAATCTGGATAGTGTCAGGGTTTAACAGGTATAAATCATCCATATTATTGCGGGCCCTGTCAAGCACCACATCATCATAGGTCTTCTCCGTATAGTTTTCCGCCGTGTAGGTCCTGTACTCCACCCTCAGTCCGAGTCTCTCCTCCGCTATGGAAACGGTCCTGTCAAACGCATTCCTGGACGCATTCTCCGCGTTGGGCTTGGATTTTTCCATAGGTCCGAACAGGTTCACAACTCTTCCTTCCGTACCATCCTCCTCAATCAGATTGGTATCCGGCCTCACGTTGCCTGTACAGCCGTTTACAGCCAGCATCAGGATTCCTGCAAGGCAAATTACCCCTAACCGTTTCATACTTCTCCTTTTCCTTTAATAAATTGATTCATAGTTTTCTTTAACAATTCCATATCGATAGGTTTGGCTATATGAGCGTTCATACCTGCTTCCAGAGCGTCTTTTACATCTTCCGCAAATGCGTTGGCTGTCATGGCGATAATCGGTATCTCCCCTGCGTCGTCCCGCTCCAGGGACCGAATGGCCCGTGCCGCCTCGTAGCCGTTCATAACCGGCATCTGGACATCCATCAGGATAGCATCAAACTCACCGTTTTCGGCGCGGATAAAACGTTCTACCGCAAGCTGTCCGTTTTCCATAATCTCGCAGGCAGCGCCTTCTATATCCAGAAGTTCTGACAGTATCTCCCCGTTAATCTCATTGTCCTCCGCTACAAGGAAACGGAAGCCCTCCAGGCTGTTATCCCCCTCCTCCCCGAAGTTTTTTTCTTCCTGATGCCCTGCCAGCTTCATGCTGATAATTTTTTCTTTAAACGCAGATACGAAAAACGGTTTTGCAAGAACGTCAGAGTTTCCTATCTGGATCGCCTCATCTTCCACCTGATCCCCGTCATAAGCCGTTAAAAACAGGATAGGAACCGGATGGGGCACCGCCGCCCGAATCCTGCCGGCGGTCTCAAACCCATCCATGCCGGGCATCTTCCAGTCCAGCAAAATCATCTGGTAGCCTTCTTCCCGCTCTCCCGCTTCCCGCACCAGCCGGACTGCCTCTTCTCCGCCATAAGCCGCATCCACCTGTACCCCCGTATCTTTCATAAGCGTCTGGATGCTCTTGCAGATTTCTTCATCGTCATCCACGGCCAGGACACGCCGGATACCGCTCTCCATCCAGAACTGGCTGTCCGTCTGCCCGTCCGGTATACGCAGTTCCAGCTCAACCGTAAAAATACTTCCCTTGTCAATCTCGCTGGCGACTTCTATGGTTCCGCCCATAAGCTCCACAATGTTTTTCGTAATGGCCATGCCAAGGCCTGTTCCCTGAACCTTGTTGGTGGTACTGTTCTCTGCCCTGGTAAACGCATCAAAAATAGTCTCCAGATACTCTTTCGTCATTCCGTACCCGTCGTCCTCCACCTCAATGCGGATATGTTCATACTGGCTGGAACGCTGGTCAAGCCCAATAATGCGGAACCAGATATTGCCTCCCTCCGGCGTGTATTTTACTGAGTTGGATAAAAGGTTAATCAGGATCTGATTGATCCTGGTCTCGTCCCCAATGAGATACTCGTGCTTAATATCTGTCACCGACACGTCAAAATTTTGTTTTCTTACCTTTGCCATGGGACGGATAATGGCGTCTACCGAAGATATCAGGCTGCTTAACGTAAATTCCCCTATGGTAAGAACCACTTTTCCGCTCTCTATCTTGGAAACATCCAGAACATCGTTTATCAGGCTGAGAAGATGACGGCCTGATGACATAATCTTCGCCGTATACGCCCTAACCTTAACCGGATTATCCGCGTCTTTGGCAAGGAGCGTCGTAAATCCCAGAATTGCGTTCATCGGTGTGCGGATATCGTGGGACATGTTGGACAAAAACATGGTTTTGGATTTGCTGGCAATCTGAGCGGCCTGCAAAGCTTCCGCCAGCTGCCGGTTATAAATCTCCCGCTCTTCTTCCTGCTCTTTTCTGAGCCTGTTTTGCTGTCTCTGATTAAGATAATAGAGCATGCAGCAGATAAAGAATGCAGCCAGCATCACCACAACTACAATGTAGATATTCTGGTTTACCGCCTTCCCCTCCTGCTGAATGGCCTCAATGGGCACGTATCCGATAAGGTAAATCCCCCCGTCATTTACCGCCCACATAAATATCAGGGAATCTTTATTCTGAATATCATGGTAAAACATAAAGTTACGGCCTGAAGCCACACTCTGTGCGATTTTTTTCTGGACCTCCGGCTCCAGGATATTATTGGCGCGGTAAAAATCCTGCAGATTCAGATGGCCGGCTTTCCTTTCCCCCATGCCTTTGGGCTTCAGCACAAACCGTTCGCTTTTGGCATCCATAATATAGAGCATGGCATTGCCGTTGTAAAATCCCACCGGAAGCGACTCCTCAAATGAGTCATAAATATATTCTATATAAAGAGTTCCTATCTCTTCATTTTCTTTGTTAACAGGACATTTTATTGTGTAAGCCCATGTACCCAAATCATTCAGATAAGACTGGGAAACGGGCATCCCATCCACAGTCTTACCTGCGGAAAAGTCCAGGCTTTCCTCTGAGAACACATCCCCCGTATTGGAAATCCCCTCTTCATTTCCGGAAAGTATCAACGATACCTTGACCATCGTCCGATTCTGTTTGTAAGAACGGATAAATCGCTCCGGCTCCTCAATCATGGTAACTTCCTGTGCCACCAGTTTCTGAAACTCCGCCTCTTTCACCATGATTGCCTCTATGGTCCCCTTGATTAAATCCAGGCTTTCACTGAGGTTATTAATGGCCGACGAAGACATCTCCACAGAGATCCTGCGGGCCACCGAAAACACAACTGTACCCAAAATGCAAAAAACCAATATAATGGAAAAGATTAAAGGTATCCCCTTGTTTGCTCTGTTTTCCTTTTCTGTCTTTTTCATCTTAATATCTCCAAACCTACCAATTGCAGCTGCAGTATGTATTAACAGCATGGACAATCCGACACTATTAATTACAATATACCACTATCATATGCTAAAGTCAAAAGCTGTTTGATATTTAAAAAACCAATTTAAAAAAACCGGCAGAAAAAGGTATCCTGTTTTCCCGCCAGTTTTTTTCTTAAGCTGTCATCCTCTGTATAATCCGTACTGCCCGGCCCGTTTCAGGGCTGATTCAATCACTTTATCCATATCATAATACTTATATTCCGCCAGCCTGCCGCCGAATATCACGCCCTCCTCACCTGCAGCCAAAGCTGCATACCGCTCGTACAGATTCTGGTTTTGCCGGTCGTTAACCGGATAATAGGGCTCCATACCCTCCTGCCAGCCGGCAGGATACTCCCTGGTGATGACGGTCTTTGGCTGAGTCCCGAACTCAAAGTGTTTGTGCTCAATGATCCTGGTGTATGGCGTCTCCCTGTCCGTGTAGTTCACAACAGCCACCCCCTGAAAATTGTCCGTATCCTTCACCTCGGTCTCAAACCGCAGGCTTCGGTACTCCAGCCTGCCGAACCGGTACTGGTAGTAGGAGTCCAGGGTTCCCGTGTACACCACAATGTCCCCCAGACTGTCATAGTAGTCTTTGTCCTCTAAATAGTCGGCGCCGCACCGGATGTCACAGCCCTCAAACAGCTTTTGAGTCAGCACATTATACCCGCCTATGGGGATCCCCTGGTACAAGTCATTAAAATAATTGTTGTCGTAGGTGTAGCGGACAGGAAGCCGTCGGATGATAAATGCAGGCAGATCCCGGCAGTCCCTTCCCCACTGCTTTTCCGTATATCCTTTCACCAGCTTCTCGTACAGATCCACCCCCACCAGGCTGATGGCCTGCTCTTCCAGGTTCTTTGGCTCCCCGGTGATTCCGGCTCTCTGCCGGGCGATGATGTCCCTTGCCTCTTCGGGGCTGGAAACTCCCCACATCTTGCTGAAGGTGTTCATGTTAAAGGGCATGTTGTACATCTGGCCTTTGTAGTTGGCTACAGGGCTGTTGGTGTAACGGTTAAATTCCGCCAGACTGTTGACGAACTCCCACACAGTCCTGTTGCTGGTATGGAAAATGTGGGCGCCGTATTTGTGTACATGGATCCCTTCTATGTCTTCACAGTAGATATTGCCGCCGATGTGGCTGCGCTTTTCCACCACCAGACAGCGCTTCCCCTGCCTTGCGGCCAGATAGGCCCACACGCCGGCAAACAAACCGCTTCCCACTAATACGTAGTCATACTTTTTCATGTCCGTCTTTGTCCTTTCGATTTTCCTGTATCCCAGGGCTTTCCTATGAGAACCACAGCCGTCCGTCCGTCCACCGTATATCGTCTCTGATCCTCCACAGGCGGCTCCTCCCCTGGACGATAAAAGCCGTTTATCCGGCTTAAGGAAGTGTCTACGGCCACATGCCACCTGCACCCTTTAGGCGGGCTGGGAGGGCCGAACTCGTGGGGTTCCCAGTGCATATTATACATTACGTAAAAATAGTCGTCCGGACTGCCGTCTTCTTTTTTTCCGTACTCCCCGCAGTAGAGCACTCCCAGCTGCCTCCGGAAGTTTTCGTATTCCGGCCTCCAGGCCTTCTCCCCGTGAAAGGATACGTCCGGATGGCCGCAGGCTAAATAGTCCATGTTCAGCGGCTCTTCTTCCATATGGAATACAGGGTGGTTTTTTCGGAAATTTATAATAAACTTTGCAAATTCCCAGATGTCCCGGTTGGTTTTTTGCTGGTTCCAGTTGAGCCAGGACATATCATTGTCCTGACAGTAAGCGTTGTTGTTGCCTGATTTGGAGTTACCGAACTCGTCGCCAGCCAGCATCAGGGGGGTGCCCTGGCTTAAAAACAGGAGAACCATAGCATTGCGGATCTGCTTTTGGCGGATTTCCAGCAGCTTTTTCTTTTTGGAGATTCCCTCATAGCCGCAGTTCCAGCTGTAGTTGTAATCGCTGCCGTCTCGGTTGTCCTCCTTGTTGGCCTCGTTGTGCTTGCGGTCAAAAGACACCATATCCATCATGGTAAACCCGTTGGTGTGGGCCATGTAGTTTACGACGCCGAAGCCCCTGGGATTGTGGCCAATACGGAATATAAGGGGACGTATCTGGTCCTCGTCGCCTTTTAGCACCCGGCGCATGTCTGTAAGGAATCCGTCGTTGTATTCCGCCAGATGTTTGTCCTTGGTGCCCTCCGTTTTGCTCCAGCTGGTAGAAAACAGCTTGGTGCGGCGCAGATAAGGATCTTTTCCGATGAGCTCCGTAGGAGCGTATCCAACCAGATGGACACCGTCCACATGGTACTCTTTTACCCAGAACCGGACAATGTCCAGCACCATGGCAGGGCTTTCATTTCCGCTGAAATACAGTTCGATGATAAGCTCCATTCCCTGGCGGTGAAGCGCTTTTACCAGGGTCTTCATCTCATAAACCGGACGTTTCTTCTGCCCGCTGCTGTAGGAGGCTTTGGGCCCGTAGTAGTACCCCCCGGTATATCCCCAGTAGTTAAGCCTGCCGGTGGGCTGAGGCTTTCGCGCACCTTTGGGGTTCCACTCGCTTTCCTGCACTACAATCTCCCGGAACTCGTTTACCGGCATCAGCTCCACGGCAGTAGCGCCCAATTCTTTTATATAAGGAATCTTTTCTGCCAATGCGCGGAACGTACCTTTGTTCCTCACGCCGGAGGATCTGTGACAGGTCATGCCCCGCATATGGCAGCGGTAGATGATGGTCTCGTGCATAGGGGTTTGGGGGCATTTATCTCCCTCCCAGTCAAATGGTTCGCCATACAGGGGACTTTTCATAATATGTTCAATATTTTCCGGATCGCCCCACCGTTCCCAGCCTGTAAACTGCCGGCCGCAGGGATCGGCTTTCAGGACTCCGTCCATCTCCAGGCAGTACATAGTCTTTCTGGGCCACCGCCCTTCCACAGTCAGGTTCCACACGTCCCCTTCCCGCTCTTCCGGATCCATAGGTATTTTCAGATCCGGCTCCTGGCCGTCCGTCCAAAACAGCGCCAGGCTGCAGGTATTGTTTGCTCCGATAACGGATATATGCAGCTTTTTATCTATTACGGTAAGTCCTATGGGATATCTTCGGGTTTCCTCCTTCAATCTTCTGTACTCTTCCACTGTATGCCCCCTTTATCTGTCGGCAGCAATCCTGTCCGCCAGCTCATTTAAGTACATCCATCGCTCCATCTTTTCTTCCAGCAGCTTTTCTTTTTCATCCTTCTCTTCCATCAGTTCTCTCAGCTTTACAAAGTCTCTGGCAGCTGCCTCTATCTGACCGTCCAGCCGTTCCATCTCTTCTTCCAGCTGCTGAATCTGGTCTTCTATGACTTCCCAGTCTTTCTGTTCCTGATAGGTAAATTTCAGCTTTTTCTCCCTGACCCGTCCGTCTTTTCCTCTGGTTTCTGCTTTTCCTTTGGTTTCCCCGGTTTTTTTGTCTGTGTCCGTGTTTTCCTTCGGATGTTTTCTCTCGTATGCCGCCTGGCAGTCGGTGAACCCTCCCTCATACTGAACCACCCGGCCCTGGCCTTCAAATGCAAATATCCGTCTCATGGTCCTGTCCAGAAAATACCGGTCGTGGGATACGGCAGCCACAATCCCCTCAAATCCGTCCAGATAATCTTCCAGGATAGTCAGAGTCCGGATATCCAGGTCATTGGTGGGCTCATCCAAAAGCAGGACATTGGGCGCATCCATGAGGATCCGCAGAAGGTAGAGCCGCCGCTTCTCGCCGCCGGAAAGACGGCTGATGGCTGTGTACTGAATATCCGGCGGAAACAGGAAACGCTCCAGCATCTGGGACGCGCTGATGCTTCCGTCCCTGGTCTGCACATACTCCGCCACGTTCCGGATATAGTCAATCACTTTAAGGCTCTCGTCCATGGCCTCGTTTTCCTGGGAAAAATAGCCGATTTTTACGGTCTGCCCCATAACGATTCGGCCTTTGTCCGGCTGTACCCACCCGGCTATCATCTTCATCAGCGTAGACTTTCCGCTGCCGTTTGGGCCGATGATCCCCACCCGGTCGTTTTTCAGGAAAATATAATCGAAATCCTGTATGAGGACTTTGGAGCCGTAGGCTTTGCAAAGGCCCTCCGCCTCC
>JAAWLV010000077.1 GCA_022798105.1 Hungatella sp. | reverse complement strand
CCATTTAAAATCGCCTGCGGCGATGGGGCATATGCTTTGCCCCCGTAACGGTACTGGCCCATGGCTAATCAGCGGAGTGATTAGCCATGGTGTGAACATATATTTTTTCAATAAGGAAGCAAAAATTTTCCACATTCTGCAAAATCAGTGATATAATAGGTAATATACAGATGTGACGTGCACGAGGGCAGCCCCGCCCCAAACTGTTGCCTTAAGTTTTACTGCAGAACAGGAGCTGATCTTATGACACCTATCGAACTGATGCAGCTGCATAAACCGACCTTCACAAAATCTGATGAAAAGATTTACCGCTACATTTTGGACAACCTGGATTTTGTCTCCGCTTACCCCATCATAGATGTGGCAGCCAAAGCCGGAGTCTCCAAATCCGCTCTGCTCCGATTTTGTCAGAAACTGGGGTACACCGGTTACTCGGAATTCAAGTATGAACTATCCAAACATCTTCTGTCAGGGACTTTCAAAGACCCCAAATCCATCAGGTATAACACGGATCTAATTGGACTTTATATTTCTTGTATTGAGAAAATTCCCAAATATATTTCCGACGAAAAATTCACACAACTGTGCATCCTCATAAAAGAAGCCCGTAAAATCAAAATTTACGGGGTACATGAAAGCGGGCTTTCCGCCGAATATTTATCCTTTCGCCTCGCTTCTTTGGGAGTCGACTCGGAACCGGTTACCTTTCCCGGTATTTTCGCGGAAAAGGCCCGTTTTGCCGCTATGGGCGATCTGAATCTGTTTTTTTCCGTTTCCGGCACTACCGGCTGTATTGCGGAAGCTGCCGCTGTCTCTTTCTCCGGCAAAGCCGCCACTGCTATCATAACCCAAAACAGCAAAGCCATGTATTACAGCAGCTATGACAGCTTCATCTTCATCCCCTCCCTGAATACAGATACAAACCAGCTGTTTCTTGATTCCCAGGCCGTCTTCTGCATTACCATCGACCTGCTCATCAACAAACTGGCCAGACTCCTCTAAACCGGCCCTTTGGAGGCCTCTGCCTGGCTGGCAGTTACCACATGCACCGACCGGTTATAAAGTCTCATAACGCAAAAACCCCGAAACACGGTATTTAACAAATAAAACCGTTATTTCGGGGTATTTTCTCAAGAGCTGATGACGGGACTCGGACCCGTGACCTCCTCACTACCAATGAGGTGCGCTACCACCTGTGCCACATCAGCGTTTATTCCAAAGCTTGAACTCATTCTCAAGCCTTAAATATATTATCATGCCATAAGGTTTTTGTCAACAAAATTTTTTCAATTTTTTCAAAACATTCCCGTAACCAAAATTATTCTCACTCATAAAGTAAAGTAAAAACACATCGAGGCTCTTTTATGGCTGATAATAACACCAATACTTCCGGCGCCCACTTAACTCCCGAGGACTACGGCATCACCACACCGGCTGCCACCGACACTTCCGCTCCCGCCAATTCCGGCAATGACTACGGTATCTCGCTGCCCATTGCTCCCGAGGGCGGCATCCCGGCTTATCCCGGCAACATGAATAATGGCGGTAATAACAATGATTATGGAATCAGCCTGCCTATCGCTCCCGAAGGCGGCATCCCGGCCTATCCCGGCAACATGAATAATGGCTGCAATAACGGCTGCAACAACTGCACCATCTGGCCGCCTATTACCACGCTGCCCATCTTCCCGTCCTGTCCCAGCTGCGGCGTTACCCAAAGCAGCGCTCAGGTAAGGTTTTTAAATGCTTCCGCCAACGCCTTCCCTGTAAGCATCTCCATTGACAACACAAACTATGTGGGAAATTCCCGCTTCGGCACCGTCTCCAACTACGACAGAGTCTCCGACGGCTTCCATACCGTCACCGTAAGGCGGGCTTCCGGCCTGCGCAGCGTCCTGCTTCAGCAAAGCTTCCCCTTCACAGGCGGCCAGAAATACACCATGGTCCTGGCAGACGCCCCTGCCGGCGGCCTTACCATGACTCAGGTGTCCAATGACGGCTGCAGCAACATGAACTACAACACAGGCTGCTACCGGGTGGCCAACTTCTCCTACAGCGGTTCCAGCTACGACGTAATGCTCTACAGCCACGACGCCGTATTCCGCAATGTGGGCTTCAGGGAAGTAACCTCCTACAAGCAGGCTATGGCCGGCTCCTACCAGTTCTATATAACCAACTCCAACACCTTCTCCGTAATCCGTGAATTGCCCATGATCGTCATCGGAGCCGTCACCAACGGAAGCTTCAACAATGATCCCCTGGTTTCCTTCCAGGTAACTATCACTGCAGGCAGTCGTTTTACCTCCTATCTCATCGGAAATAACTGGTCCGACATCGGCTTTAGGGTTCTGACATTGGAAGACTGATACGCTCCTGCACAACAGGCAAGAGGGGCCGGCAGCCGGTCCCTCTTGCTGTTTTTCAAGACTGTATTACAGCCTTTCAATTTTTTTGGCCATCAATTCACTGTTATTGCTGTAAATGATTGCATTCTCCTTGGAGATAACCTTATTCTGGTACATCTGAATCAGACTGGCATCCATGGAGATCATGCCCTCCTTCTGGGAGGTGGCAATCACATTGTCAATCTGGTGGATCTTCGATTCGCGGACCATATTGCGGATTGCGTTGTTAAAAAACATGATCTCAAACGCAGGCTGTACCCTGCCGTCCAGCGTGGGGATCAGCTGCTGGGAAATTACCGCCTCCATTACCATGGAGATCTGCACCCGGATCTGCTGCTGCTGTTCTGGAGGGAAGGTGTCGATAATTCGATCCATCGTGTTGGCCGCTCCTACGGTGTGAAGAGTGGAGATCACAAGATGTCCTGTCTCCGCCGCCGTCATGGCCGTCTTGATGGTTTCATTGTCCCTCATCTCGCCTAACAGAATTACATCCGGAGCCTGCCTGAGGGCAGCCCTGAGCCCGGAAACATAGCTTTCCGTATCCGTCCCCACCTCCCTCTGGGATACCACGCTCTTATCGTGGCGGTGGAGATACTCGATGGGATCCTCCAGGGTAATAACATGAGCGTTTCTTGTGTGGTTAATCTCGTTAATGATGCATGACAGCGTGGTGCTTTTACCGCTCCCCGCCGGTCCCGTCACCAAGACCATTCCCTTTGTCATCTTTGCCACATCAATAATTGTCCTGGGCAGGTGAAGCTGGGAATAGTCCGGCAGATCAAACGTAATTATACGGATAATCGCCGCCAGGGACCCTCTCTGCCTGAACACATTAGCCCGAAAACGGGACAGGCTGGGGACGGCAAAGGAAAAGTCATCGTCTCCCAGATCCTTTATCTTCTTCATGCTCCGGTCGCCTGCCGTCTGGTAAAGCTGCGCGACCATCTCCTCAATCTGGCTGGGTGACATCTTGGCTTCGTTGAACTCTTCGATCCTCCCGCCGATTTTGTATGACAGCGGCATTCCGGCTACCAGAAAAATATCGGATGCCTCCCTCTCCACCGCCGCGGTGAGCGCTTCTATTATATCCATATCCTGATTTCCTCCTTATCGGCCTGTCGCCTGTCAGCCGCCGGTCCACACCGGTCTGGACTGATCAATCTCATAATCAACGGAGTGGAACACATTCCACGCCAGGATTCGGTATCCTTTCTCCTCCTCCCGGCAAACCTCAAGCTCCACGTGGAGCATCTGCCCATAGGGCATCTCCACATCCGTCTCAATCGTGCCTGTATCCTCTTTGTAATACTCTCCCAGCCTCTGTTTTATAAGCTCCGCATACTCCCCGTCAGAGGAAGCAGCCTGCCTGCACAAAGCCAGATGCTCTTCCACCATAGCCGTAAACTCCACGGCCAGGCCGTCGGCTTCATAGTATCCCTGAATAGACTGGGCATTTTTCTGAGCCAGCTTCCAGTCGCTGCCGGCGCTGCTCAGAGAGAGGAGACCGAAAATGGTCAGACACAATATAATAAAGATCAGTATGAGGGACGAGGTGCCGATATTGGCCCTTCCTCCTGTCTGTTTGTCATTCATGTTCCGATTCTCTTCCTCTCTTTGCCGTCAATGAAAATAATTCCGTCTGATCCTCCAGGCGCACAATCTCAATCTGAGCCTTCTCCACACGGCCCTCCTCTGTCACGGCAATGCGGGCCACAAACCCTGCGCCCTCCTCCGTGCTGTCAGCCTTCCACTGGGAATCCCAGTAAATCAGCCCCTCCGTCTCATTCCCTGACATTCCAAGACGCTCCGTAAGCCCTTTTGCACCCTCTGCCTTCCAGACCTCCGCCGCGCTTTCCGCCGCCAGGGAAGCCTGATTCGTATCCTTAGCCAGACGGCTTAAATTGTTTGCCCTTACAAACACCAGAATACAGACAGCAGCGCACAGAATAAAGAAACACACCACCGCTATCATCTCCATCAGAAACAATGCGGTCCCTGAATCCCGTTTACTCTTCATCTTCCACGCCTCCGCTTCTGACATTTAAAAACAGCGTCCCTCCGGTTTTGCCTGCCGCCTCTGCTTTGAGGACAGAACCGTCCTGGCTGAAGGTCAGGCCGTCGCATTCTATGATTTCCAGGCCGTCTCCCAGCCCCAGACCGCTTTCCGAGTCGGTAAACAGCTCCCTCACGGCGCCGTCACGGTAATAGATCCAGGTAACGTAGCTGTTCCCGTTGATTTCCTGGGTTAATTCCAGCACACGGATCCCCTCCATATCCTTTACCGACACGCTGCCGGCCTTATCCCCCTGCCTTACCTTGTTGGCCACATAGTTTAAAACCACCTGGCCGGAATAGTTCTCCTCAATACGGCTGTTGATGTTCTCATAGACCTTGCCGCCGATAAGCACCGTAAACAGTGCACACAGAACAAATACCAAAAACAGCAGCATTGTAAAAAGAAGATTCATCGTATGTCCGTTTTGATGCTTTTGCTGTCTCAACTTCTTTTACCTCCCTCGCTCTTCCTGGTTGGGGAACACCGTGATATCCGGCATAACATTGGAGGCAAACCCGTCATAAAACACGTTAAACCGATTCCTGTCAATCTTAATCCCATAGTTCTCTTCCAGATATTCCACAGACGGAGGATAGCGCCCCTCAATGGCATAGCACTGGACTGATGCCCGGGCAATGGCGCTTCTGAGAGTCTCCTCCCCCTCCTTATCCATCCTGTCCGACATGGACAGGACCCCGTTTAAAAACAGGCCTATAACCACGCCGAAGCACAGAGCCGACACCACATAACCCTTTACTGCATTCCAACTCGTCTTTAACTTTTTCACTGTCTCCACCTATTTATCCTATGGCTGACAAGATTCCCACAAGGGGCAGCATCACGGACAGAAGCACCAAACCTACCGATACGGCCAGAACCGCCACTATGGTCGGCTCCAGCCTGGAAATCGTGTTGTCGATGGAAGCATCCGCCTCCTCCTCATACCCCCGTGAAATATCATCCATAACACTGTCCAGCCGTCCGCTGCGGTTGCCCACCTTGATCATCTGAACCTGGAACCCATTAAACAGCCCGGAATTTTTCATGGCCTCATCATAGCCCTTGCCGATCTCCAGCTCCTCTTTACAGTTCGAAAGATACTCCTGAATCCTGGAATTGCCTGCCAGCTCGTCAGCCAGCTCGATTCCCTTCTCAAGCTCCAGACCGCTTTTTAATGTCAGGGCCAGAACGGATGTGCACCGCCTTTTTGCCACCAGAAGCGCCGTCCGGTTGGAGCGCTTAAACCTCTCCAGCAAACGCTCCACCACGGTTACCTTTTTCCCCAGCTTTGAGGCGGCATACACTCCCCCAGCCGCCAGCGCTGCTCCGGCTGCAAATATAAGCGCTGCTCCGCTGAATACTCCTCCCAGCCGGATAGCCGTCTGGGACACCGGTGAGATCTGGGCTCCCAGCTGCTCATAAACCTCCTCAAAGACAGGCATAACCCTGGTAAACAGCACAAAAAGAACTACTAAAAGCATCAGGACCATCATAACCGGATAGGTGACGGCATTTTTGATGTTGCGGATCATCCTGTCCTCTTTGTCGTAGTAGACGGACAAAGCCTCCATCATCTGATCCAGGGTACCCGTCTGATCGCCCAGCTTTGCCATCTTAATTACATACTCGGGAAAGGCTTTGCTTTTTTCCAGAGCCTCAAAAACCGGACATCCCAGTTCAATCTCATCTGCCAGAAATAAAAGCCGCTTTTTCTCATCTTCGTCTGCCCCGTCCTCCGCCATAATCCGCAGCCCCTCGTCTACGGGAACCGCCGCTTTCAGAAGAAGGGACATCTGAAGACAGAAGGCAGAAAGTTCCCGGTAGGTGTATTTCTGCTCTGTTTTTTTGCTCATGAACGTATCTCCTTTATCAATAACAATATTTCTGCTGGTAATTGGCCCCGTTGCCAATGTACTGCTTGATCTCCTCGCTCTGCCCGCCGGAGGACGCAAATGTAGGATCCATAAGGGACCAGTTCTGCCCGTCAAAATAAATATAATTGTCTACCCAGCCGATACCGTCAATATATACATTTACCCATGCATGGTATGCGCTTCCTGTGTAGCCCACCACCAGCTTGGCAGGAATATCCTGGGAGCGGAGCATGGATACCATCAAAGCCGCATAGTCAAAACAGATCCCGGTTCTGGAAGCCAGCACCTGATCCACATTTGGAAGATACCCGCTCTGGACTGTCTGGGCTTTGGCCGTATCATAGGTTGTGTTCCCCACCACATAACTGTAAATGCTGTTAACCACGCCGATTGCGTCCCCGGCTCCTGCGGCAATCTCTGCCCCCTTCTGAACCGCCGCGCTTGCAGCCGAAAAATTCACATACTGGTTCGGATATAAAAAGGGATCAAACGGGTTGGCAATGGACACATTTATATCCTGGCTGAAAGCCTGGGAGTACTGGTTCCCCTGCACATTCTCAAAAACTTTCACGGAGTAGCTGCCGTTTCCCTCTGACAGAGGAAATACCTCATAGGCGTTTCTCGCATTTAAATCATATGTATAAGTGAGACCGCCTTTGGTTATCTGAACCTTGATTTTCCCTACGCTCCCCATATACTTTACCATCACATACCCGCAGGACGTGTTGGAAGCGTCGATCCCCACCTTGCTGTTGCCGTAGGTCACGGTTCCCGAAGCGGTAGGTGTGCGCACCAGGCTGCCCTGAGGCTTGGCGTACAGCGGCACTGCACCATCGTCAATCACTGCCAGCTTATCCCCTTCAGCCTGCGAAACATTAATCCCGGCCTCCTGTTCGGCCTTGGCATGGGTTTTGGCCGCCTTCTCCCCTTCTGTTACAGCCTGTCTCTCAGCCTCCACCTCCTCGGTCACATACCGGATCTTGGGAGCCTGTGAAGGTTCCTCCTGAGCAGGCCGCATCCAGGCTCCGGTTCCCAGCACCAGCACAGCGCCGGTGCCGCCTAACAACATAGTCCACTTTTTCCTTTTCATTGCCATTCTAACCTCTCTTAATTTTTATTTATTCGTGTGCGCATCCAACAGGAGCGCAATTGTTTCATAAACCTCAATTACTCATGCAATAAGATCCACGGACGCAGCCTATGACAGTCTCTGCCTCACAATCTCATAAGTCAGGATCCCGGCGGCCACAGATGCATTGAGAGAATCAATATCCCCTTTCATGGGAATCGCCGCCGTCATATCGCAGTTTTGTTTCACCAGCTTGCTGACTCCGCTCCCCTCATTGCCTATCACCAGCCCGATTGGGCCCTTCAGATCCAGATTGTACATCGGCTCCCCTTCCATATCCGCACATACAAACCACAGGCCGTACTTTTTCAGCTGCTCTATGGCCGCCGACAGATTGGTAACCTTGGCCACCGGGGTATAGTTCAGCGCGCCGGCTGAGGTTTTTGCCACTGTGGAAGTAAGCCCCACCGCCCTTCTCTTGGGAACAACCACCCCATGGGCTCCTGCCAGGTTGGCAGTTCTTATAATGGCGCCCAGATTATGAGGATCCTCTATGCCGTCCAGCAAAATGACGAAAGGCGGCTCCCCTTTCTCTCTGGCCTTCTCCAAAATATCCTCCAGGCAGGCATACCCGTATGCCGCCCCCTGAGCAATGACACCCTGGTGGTTTTTCGTCTGGGACAGCTGATCAAGCCGGTCTTTCGGCACAAAATTAATAATTGTCCCTTGCTTTTTTGCGTCCCTGATAATGCTCTGCACAGGGCCGTCCCGGCACCCGTCCAGAACATACAATTTGTCGATGGTCTTCCCTGACCGGAATGCCTCAAGAACCGCATTCCGGCCTTCTATTAATAAATTATCTTCATTCATATTCTTAAGCTTCTCCTGTCTCTTTCAATCCCTGGCCGATAAGCTCCGACAGCCTGTCAAACTGGTCCGACAAATACAGATAACCCACCAGCGCCTCAAACCCTGTGGCCATGCGGTAGTCAATAACCGTCGCATGTTTCGCCACCGTGGCGGACTTTGCATTTCTCCCCCTCTTAAACACGGCTCTCTCCTCCTGCGTAAGCCGGGGTTCCAGAAACCGCATCATCTCGGCCTGTGTCCGGGCTTTTACCAGGGAGGTGCTTTTTTTATGCATTTTATTCACCTGCATGTTGCCCTGGCTCATAACCTTTGCCCGGATCATCAGTTCGTAAACCCCGTCCCCCAGATAGGCCAGCGCCAGGGGGGAATACATGGCCGGGTCTGTCTTCCCGATACCCATGTTGTTATAATATGCCTCTGTAAACCCCCTGTTCGTGTTTAAGCCCTCTTCCATTTAACCCCTTCTCTCGTATCCTCCAGAACGATCCCCATATCCAGAAGCTTCTGGCGTATCTCGTCCGCAAGGGCAAAATTCTTCTCTTTCCTCGCCTGGCCTCTGGCAGCGATCATAGCCTCCACCTCTTCGTCCAAAACCTCTTTTTTCCGCTGGGTGACAATTCCCAAAACGCCGCAGAGGGATTCCAGGGTTTTTCTAAGGGTTGCCGCATACTCCCTGCTGCTTTCCCCATGGGCGGTGGAAT
This sequence comes from Hungatella sp., assembly GCA_022798105.1. GTDB lineage: Bacteria > Bacillota > Clostridia > Lachnospirales > Lachnospiraceae > UBA3402. The sequence goes on along the minus strand of JAAWLV010000077.1, from coordinate 4,143 downwards.
TTCCAAGCTTCACCAGCTCAAACACAGCCGACACCGCATCCGCCGTGTTGAAATCATCCTCCATGGCCGCCTCGTATTTTGCAACCAGCTCCTCCATCTTTTGGCAAAACGGCTTCTCCTCCTCCAAAAGCGTCTCTGCCGCTGCCGTGCTTTCCAGCTCCCTAAGCTTATCCAGGCCGTTGTAGATCCGCTCCAGGCCGTTTTTGGAGGCCTCCATAAGCTCCTCACTGAAATTTAACGGGCTGCGGTAATGGGCGCTGAGCATAAAGAAGCGCAGAACCTGAAGGTCGAACTTCTCACTGATCTCCCGGACCGTAAAGAAATTCCCCAGAGATTTGGACATCTTTTTATTGTCAATATTCAGGAATCCGTTGTGCATCCAGTACTTTGCAAACTCTTTCCCGCTTGCCGCCTCGCTTTGGGCAATCTCGTTCTCGTGGTGGGGGAAGATCAGATCCTCGCCGCCGCCGTGGATGTCTATCTGCTCCCCCAGATATTTCCTGGACATGGCGGAACACTCAATATGCCATCCGGGTCTTCCCTGGCACCAGGGCGACTCCCAGTAAGGCTCCCCCTCTTTCTTGGGTTTCCACAGGACAAAATCCGACGGATCCTCTTTCCCCTCTTCCCCGGTCACTTTAAGCTCCCGAAACCCCGACACCAAATCATCCAGATTCTTGTGGGAAAGTTTCCCGTATTCCTTAAATGAGGATGTCCGAAAGTAGACGGTTCCGTCTGCTGCCCGGTAGGCATGGCCTTTCTTAACAAGGGTCCCGATAAGGTCAAGCATCCCGTCGATCTCTTCCGTAGCCTTGGGATGGACCGTGGCCGGCATCACATTCATGGCTGCCATGTCCGCTTTGCACTCCCCGATATACCTTTCCGAGATTACGGACGAGTCCACGCCCTCCTCCACGGCTTTTTTGATAATCTTATCATCCACATCCGTGAAATTAGAAACGTAATTCACATCATAACCTTTATATTCCAGATAGCGGCGGATGGTGTCAAACACAATCATGGGGCGTGCATTGCCGATATGAATGAAATTATACACCGTGGGACCGCACACATACATCTTCACCTTTCCGGGCTCTAAAGGAACAAATTCTTCCTTCCTGCCCTTTAGCGTGTTAAAGATTTTCATAAGGTCTCCTCCTCGACAGGTTTTTGGCCGCAGCCGCCGCTTTTGCATCCCTGGCAGGCTGCGCATCCGTTTCTTTCCATTCTGTCATCATAACAGTAATCGGCTAAAGATGTCAATAAGGTAATAGCCTGAGCGGAAATTCCTTCGCCTTTGCCTGTGAATCCAAGCCCTTCCTCCGTGGTGGCTTTTACGCTGACCCGATCGCCGGAAAGCTTTAAAGCCTTTGCAATATTTTCTGCCATCCGGGGGCGGTAAGGCGCCAGTTTCGGCCTCTGGGCAATGACGGTGGCGTCAATATTTTCAATCACATATCCCTTCCGCTCCAGAAGCTCTCCCACATGGTTTAACAGTTCAATGCTGGAAATCCCCTCATAAGCCGGATCCGTGTCCGGAAAATGCTGTCCGATATCCCCCAGGGCTGCCGCCCCCAAAAGGGCGTCCATCACCGCATGAACCAGCACGTCTGCGTCGGAATGGCCCAAAAGCCCTTTCTCGAAGGGAACCTCCACCCCTCCTAAAATCAGCTTTCTGCCCTCCGCAAGACGGTGCACATCATATCCCTGACCTACTCTCATATTCTGCTCCTTTGTCCTGTCAATTTTCAGTAACTCTTATACAATCATCCTTACCTTGCCCTGAATGCATCTTAAATGAACCGCCTTCTGGCTCATACAGCTCTCCCCGTCCACATGGACCGGCATGGGCCGTTCCGTGTGGATCTCCACTTCCCTGCACTGGTAGCTGCGGACTCCCCGGTATTTCTTCTGATGCCCCAGGAGTGAGCTGACCAGAAAGGGTATAAGCCCCAGCTTGCCGCTGTGGTGAACCACGCACAGCGTCAGCCTGCCGTCGCAGGGATCCGCCGCCGGCGCGAACTTAAATCCGCCTCCCTCATAGGCGTGGATATGGGCCGACACAAAATAAATATGGTTTAACTCTACCTTCTGAGCCCCGTCCAGCAAAAGATACCCTTTCACCGGGTACGCCCTTACAAGCTGGCAAATCCCCGCGGCCCAGTAACTGAGTTTTCCCATACGGAACCGGTTCAATACCTGCTTCATCCTGGAACAGGCCAGACTGTGGCACACTGCCCCGTCCATGCCCATGCCCGCGCTGACCATAAACCTTCTGTGCTCCATCTTCTCCCCGTAGGAAATCACCCCGTAATCCAGCAGCTTATAGTACTTGGGGCTTAATATTTTCCTCAGACACCGTGACGGACGCCTGGACAGCTTAAGACTTCTTGCCAGGTCATTGCCCGACCCGGCAGGGATATATCCCAAGGTCACCGGCCCGCAGAAGGCAAGGCCATCCAGCACCTCGTTCACCGTCCCGTCGCCGCCTACGGTAATAATCACCCGGGGCTCCTTACAGCCCTCCGTAAGCCTGGCGGCATAAACTATGGCATCTCCGGGCTTCTCTGTCACAAAAGCCTGATACGATATCTCCAGATGATTCAGCTGTCGTTCTATGCGCTTCCATATCTTATTGCTTCGGCCGCCGCTGGCATTTGGGTTTACAATAAAATAGTACATGACAGCCTCCTCTTTCATTTTTTCTCATTATCCTACAGTATACCATATTTTAAACAAAAAGGAAATTGGGGCAAAAAAATACTTTTAAAAATACTTTCAAAAAAAATGTCAAAAAAGTGTTGACAATTGGAACAATATCAATTATACTATCTAAGCAGTCGCAAATGCGGCAAGGTTACGGGGTCTTAGCTCAGCTGGGAGAGCATCTGCCTTACAAGCAGAGGGTCATAGGTTCGAGCCCTATAGGCCCCATACCACAAACATATATGGCGGAATAGCTCAGTTGGCTAGAGCATACGGTTCATACCCGTAGTGTCGAGAGTTCAAATCTCCCTTCCGCTACTAGGAACCCCTTGATTTTCAAGGGGTTTTTAATTTTTTGTTTGAGTACCTTTGAGTACCTCAAATCGCTATTTTGCAATCGGCTATTCCGTTTTCGTGAATCAGCGCATTCTCAAATAAGGCATTGTTGTAACAATAATTTGAAAACGTAGTATGCTCATCTGTATGACCTACTGCTTTCCTGATTTCATTAATATTGATTCCACTATCAATCAGTGCAGAAATATAGGTCTTTCTAACTTTGTGAAAACTTTTTTCCATAATATCACATTGTTTGCAGTATTTAGAAATACGGTGCTTATATAGTACGTGTTGTCATGCGCTCCCCTTTATTGAGGAAAAGGAACCCATTATCATACCACCCATTTAATTTGTTAGAAGTCTTCACCACTTCTATAATTTTCAATGCCTGGGGAACCACCGGAACCTGCCGGAATGGATTCTCCGTTATAATTCCAAGAGGCTCCACCGCATAGTCTAACATTTGCCAAATTTTAATTGACTTATTCATAATCCATATCTTCAATGTCTAAAATTGCAGATTGATTTTGAAATGCCTTGTTTTGAGACTGACTATTAATATAGTTCGCAGTTGTCTGAGTATCACAAATAATTAGTGCTAAATGCCAAGCACCTGATACATATCGAATTTCATCTAAATATACCCTTGGATACAGCCTCCCCTGATACTCAACCACAATTTTTCCTAAACTTAATCTTTGACTAGTACATCGTTGCACTAATTCTCGAGTAAACAGCACTTGCTATCCGTGCCCTCTGCACGCCTGCGAAGCTAGCCGTAGGCACCACTACGCCGTCGTTTCACAGACGCACAGCTGACACGAATATCAAGCACTATTTACTTCAAGATTAGTGCAACGATGTACTAGTGAAAGCTGATTCAATTTTTGAAATCAGCAGTTCCCTAACCCGGATAAACCGGAACTTTAAATTCGTCATGTTGCTGTATTGTTGAGTGAGTAACGTTGGGGCGGATTTGGTCGTGGGGCCAGGGAGTGAAGGGAGACATGGTGCCGTTCGGATTCAGATATGCCAGACATTTCGATGAGCCCAAAGCGGAAATCAGTCGGGTATCAGCCCTCCTGCTTTCCTGGTCTC
>JAAWLV010000076.1 GCA_022798105.1 Hungatella sp. | reverse complement strand
ATGAGACCAGGAAAACAGGAGGGCCACACCCCGAGTGTTTTCCGCTTTAAGGGCTCATCGGAATGCCTGGCATATCTGAACCCGGTCGGCACACAGCCTTCCTCCCCTCGCTGGCCTCACGACCAAATCCGCCCCATTTGCCCACTCAACAATACAGCAATATGATGAAATTAAAACCTCGGTTTATCCAAAATCATCAACATAAGTTTCAAATATACTCTCGGCGTCTCTTTGTGCCTGATTTTGTGAGATGATTTTTTGTCAGATGTGCATATGGCGGAAAATCAGCCAATCTGCCATAAAGGCAGGTGCAGGAGAGATTTCGAGAGTACATTCAATATATTGTAGCAGGAGGAAGAATTTATGGATCACAGAGAGAGAGAATACTGGGAGAAGGCCGCCGGGTTTCACGGCCATGTGTGCGGCGGTCTTGCCATCGGGTTTCAGGCGGCAAGGTATGCCATAAAACTGCTGGAGCTGACGTTTTCTGAGGATGAGCAGGTGGTGTGCATTTCGGAAAATGACGCCTGCGGCGTGGACGCGATCCAGGCCGTTTTGGGGTGCAGCGTGGGAAAAGGGAACCTGCTTTTTCACATGACGGGGAAGCAGGCGTTCTCCTTTTATAACCGGAAGACCAGAAAGGGGGTCCGCCTGTATCTTAAGACCCGGACGCCCAAGGGCCTTGCAAAGGAGGAGGCGTGCCGGTTTTATCTGGAGTGTTCTCCTGAGGAGCTGTTTGCGGTTTCGGAGCCGGGACTGAAGGTGCCGGAGCGGGCGCGGCTGTTTCGGTCCGTGACCTGCGCAAGGTGCGGGGAGATAACGGCGGAGAACCAGGTCAGGGTTGAGAACGGGGAGTTTCTCTGTCCGGACTGTCTGGATCAGTATGACCGGTTTTCTGTGTGAGAAAAAACAAGAGGATCTTTGGCAGAGCGCCGAAGGTCCTCTTGTTGAGTCTTGCCCTTTTTGGGAGGCAGTGGTATGATAAACGTAAAGTATGAAGGAGAGGAACGGCCGCATGGGCGGCAGACAGGAGCAAGGTATGAGAACAGTGAAGGAACAGGAGATTTTAGCGCTGGCCCCCAACGCAAACGCAGTCAGCAATGCCAGGAAGATTTCTTCCTCCGGCGGGTTTGTGACCCGGATGCGGTCCGGGGACGACACCTTTTACATGGGGGAGTGCAAGGGCAGCGGGAAGAAGAATTACGTGGTGTCGGCGGACTATGGGGATGAGGCGCAGCCGGTGTTCAGGTGCACCTGTCCCAGCCGGCAGTTCCCCTGCAAGCACAGCCTGGCCCTTCTCTTTGAGATGGCCGGGGGGAAGGAATTTGCGGTGGGAGATATACCTCAGGATATTCTGGACAAGCGGCAGAAGAAGGAGGCAAGGGAGGCGAAAAAGCAGGCCGGCGGGGAGAAGCCTGCCACAGAGAAAAGCCGGAAGGCGGCAAAGGCGGCAAAAACCAGGAAGATAAAGAAGCAGCTGGAGGGGCTTGAGCTTCTGAGACAGCTGACAGCAGGGCTTTTAAACGGCGGACTGGGCGCTATGGGAAGCGTTTCCTTAAAGACTTACAGGGAGCTGGCCAGGCAGCTGGGGGATTACTACCTGCCGGGGCCTCTGGTCTGTTTAAACAGGCTGATCCTGGAGATGGAAGCGTACCAGAAGGATCAGGATTCGGCCCATTACCACGCTGCAGTGGAGATTCTAAAGAAACTGCGTGCCCTGGAGAAAAAAGCGTCTGTGTATTTAAATGAGAAGCTGGAAAAGGACAGCCCGGAGGCGGATGATGATGAGCTTTACGAAGAGCTGGGGGGCATCTGGAAACTGGAGCAGCTCAATGACCTGGGGCTTAAGAAGGAGAACGCCCGGCTTTTGCAGCTGTCCTTTCAGGTTGTCTATGACGAGGCCAGAAGGGAATGGATCGATCTGGCGTACTGGGCGGATCTGGACAGCGGGGAAATCTGCCGCACCTGCAATTACCGGCCTTTAAAAGCTCTTAAGTATGTAAAGCGGGAGGATTCCTGCTTTGGGCTGGTCCGCATTCCTGTGCTGACGTACTATCCCGGAAAGGTGAACCGCAGGGTCAGATGGAGCGGCGCGGTCCTGGAGGAAGCGGGGGAAGAGGATTACAGAGGGCTTATGGGGACGGCGTACCAGGATTTTACCGCGGCTGCAAAGGCGGTGAAAAATGAGATCAAGAATATATTATCGGAGGATTTCTGCCCGGTGATGGCTGCCTTTGAAACGATCGGCATGGTAGCTTTGGGTGACAGACGGGTGTTTGCGGCGGCGGACGGGGCGGGAAACCGGATAGAGCTTAGAAGCCGGCAGGGCTGGAGGGATACCACGTCCATGATTCCCATGATCCCGGATCGGACATTTTTGGAAAACGGGGCGGTATTTGGTTTGATGTACTATGATGCGGGGGACAGGAGGATGTGCCTGTATCCCCTGAGCATTGTGAAGGAGAAGGGGATTTTGCGGCTGCTTTACTAAGCTTTGATGAATGGAAGAGGAGGTTGATGGTGTGAATCTGGGTGTGATATATGAGCTTAGGGACCGGCTGGAGGCGGTGGCCGTTGCAGGCGTTGGGCTTTTGGGGGAGGATTTCAGGCTTAAAAGGGCTGTGGAGCAGATGGAGCCTCTTGCAAAGGCTTCGCCGGTGTTTGGCAGGATCTATCAGATGGGCTGCCTGCTTACGGAGGCCGGGAAAGAGGAGAGAGGGGCCTTGCTTCTTGATGTGCTGGCTCTGGTGGACGCGGTTTTGTGTACCCAGGGGAGCCTGTTAAAGGAGGGGCAGTGGGAACCGGCAAAGGATTTGGCCTCTGCCGGGACTGTGTGCGTCAATGTTCCCTACAGTCAGATGGCTCCGGTCCTGGAGGCCTTTGAGGGGACAGGCGGCGGGAGGTACGCGGTGCTGCGGGACGCCCGCCAGCAGAATCCCCGGCTGTTTTCGGATTACCGCATGAAGAGCCTGATGGTCCGGGCGCTGGGGGACAGCTACGGGGAACTGGCAGAGATGGTTGCGGAGTGGCTGAAGGAGGAGGGCAGGGAGTTCATCCCTCTGCTGAAGCAGGATTTTGACCCTGAGGGAAAACAGGATATGGCCAGGCGCATTTCTGTCATAGAGGAGCTGGCAGGCAAAGAGGAGAACGATTTTTATAAGGAAGTGCTGCAAACGGCCGGCAAGCCGGTGAGGGAGGCGGCAATCAAAGCTCTCAGACACGACCAGGGCAATGAACAGCTGCTTCTTAACCTGGTAAAGTCCGAGAAAGGCAATGCGAAAGAGGCGGCTTATTTTTCACTGGCTGCCATGGAGGGGGAGGAGGCCGCCGGATACTGGAGAAAGCAGATGGACAAGAACCCGGGGAAATGGGGGGCCTATCTGGTCCATTCACCGGCAGAATGGGCTTCCGATCTGATGGCGGATCATATAAACCGGTGGCTGGATACGTATGACGCGTCGAATATCCGGTGGAAGGAGTTAAAGAAGGAGGACCAGGCCTCCCTCCTTGAGCTTTTAAGCAGAGCTGAGGGAAAGCACTCTCCAAAGATGTGTGCCTGCTATGAGAGGCTGTATAAAGTGGTTCCCTGGAAGGCTGCGGAAATTCTGAAAAACTCCCTCATACGGCAGGCAGACCCTGAATCCCCTGCCCTGCGCCGAGTTGCGGAGGATATGTACAGGGCCCACGGCGATGGGTTTCTGGGATGCGTATTCTGGGGGGCGCTGCTGAACGATGAGCCGGAGGAGGTGTTTGACCGGTTCGGCGCCTATCTAAAGCCGGAAGAGGCCATGGATCCCGCAAAGGAAAGCGGGGGCCGAAAGAGTGACCCGGGGGAGATCCTTCAGATATTTTCCCATGTAAAGTACGAGGAGCATCTGGGCAAATATGTGGTTTACCGGTCTGTGCCCAGCGGATATGCGGGATATACGGATCCGGTAAAAACACTGGAGCGGGGAATTGATCAAAGATGGTATGAGTATCTGCTGGAAAATAAGAACCGTTTTAATCTCCAGTGGAAGAAGGGCTACTATTATTACGGAGGCCATGGAAACGGATATGACGCCATGCTGGAGGGTTTGTTCAGACCGGATATAGAGGCCGTAAAGGAGGCTTACGGAAGGTACTTTTACTGGAACGCCAGACACCGGGGGACAGAAGCTTCCGACATCCGGATGCTGAAACTGTGCGGATGGACCGATTACAAGGGGCTTTTGGCCCACGTGGGCAAGAAGGACAAAAGCCAGATAATCTACAAGGTGCGGCAGGTTTTAGAGCAGCTGCCCCTTAGCAATGAGGAGCTGGCCGGGGAGCTGGAGGAACTTGTGCGGGGGATAGGAAAGCAGGCTGTCACAGGCATCGGAATTTTGGAGAGATGGGTGGAAGAACTTAAATGCGGGGCTTCGGTGGAGGAGCTTAAGCAGGCATACAGGTAAAAGGGCGTCTGACAAGTAAGACACATCCCCTGAGAACGGATTGAAACCGGGCTCAGGGGATGTGTTTTCAGTGATGTTTTACCAGATGGAACTGGAATGCCGAGTACTCGGGTACTTCCCGGTTAATGGGAAGCCCTGCATTCATAAGGGCAGATCCGGAGTACAGCTGCCTGCCGCCGTTTATGCAGTACATGGCCTCAGGGTCCAGGCCCTTCGGGCGGATATACTCCTGGGGGCCGTTGCAAGTCAGGTTTGTGACGACCACGCTTAAAAGAGATTCGCTTTTATCTTTGGTCACATGCTGCCACGCGGTCATGTTTCCCGGCTTAAATGGGTTGGTCAGGCGGTAAAAGTCGCCCTTAAATGTAATATGGTAGTATTTGCGGAACAGATCGCTTTGCTTTTTGCAGAGCTTCTGTTCTTTTTCGGAAAGGCGGGTGGCGTCCAGCTCATAGCCGAATGTGCCGCACATTGCCACCACGGCTTTCGTTTCCAGGGGCACGAATCTGCCGCTGTCCGAGATGTGGGCTCCCATGGTGCAGGTCGGATAGACGAAGGAGGTGCCGTAATGGAGCTTTAACCGATCTATGGGATTGTTGTTGTCGCTGACCCAGTACTGAGGATAGTAGGAGAGCATGGCCGGGTCATAGCGCCCGCCTCCGCCGCTGCAGCCCTCAAACAGAATGTCGGGATGGGTCAGGATGATCTCATCCATCACCCGGTACAGCCCAAGGATATAGCGGTGGAAGACCTCCCCCTGCTTCCCGGCAGGCAGTTCATTGGACCAGATATCGGCCAGAGAACGGTTGATATCCCATTTTACATAGTAGATATCGGCGCTGTTAAGGATAGCGTTGACCTTTTCGATGAGATAGTCCTGGACATCCCGGCGGCTTAAGTCAAGAGCCAGCTGGTTCCGGCTGCGCACCGCATGTCTTCCGGGAATCTCCATGGCCCAGTCAGGGTGGGCGCGGTAGAGGTCGCTGTCCTCAGAGACCATCTCCGGCTCAAACCAGATGCCGAATTTCATATCCAGCTTGCCGATCTGCTCCACAAGGCTTTGAAGGCCGCACTTGATTTTGTTTTCATTGACATACCAGTCTCCCAGGCCGCTGTTGTCGTCGTCCCGTTTGCCGAACCACCCGTCGTCCATGACCAGCAGATCCACGCCCATATTTTTGGCTGCTTTGGCAATTTCCACCAGTTTTACGTCGTCAAAATCCATAAAGGCCGCTTCCCAGCTGTTGATCAGGACCGGCCGCTGAACTTCGCTGACGAATTTGCTCCGGCAGAGATTGGAGCGGTAGAAGTCGTGGTAAAGGTGGCTCAGGGCAGTAAGGCCGCGGCAGCTAAAGGCCATGACCGCCTCAGGGCCCTCGAAGCTTTCCCCGGGCATTAACTCATAGAAGAACTGCTTTGGATGGATCCCCATGACCAGACGCAGCTGATCGTACTGATCCAGTTCCGCCTCGGCTAAAAAGTTTCCGCTGTACATCAGAGAGAAACCGTAGCAGTTTCCGTAATCCTCGGTGGCCTCCCGGTCGCAGAGGATCACAAAGGGGTTCTGCTGATGGCTGGAGGATCCCCGGACGCTTCCCACGGTGTGGATGTGGTGGGTCATGGGCTGGCGTTCAGCCTGGCGCTCCTGGCCGTAACGTCCCGGAAGGTTTATGAGATCGAAATTTGCGCCGTTTAAAAAGTCCAGGCACAGGGACATGATTTTCTTCAGATGGATGGGCCTGTCTCCGCCATTGACGACTTTTACGGCGCGGGTAATTATGTCCGCCTCCTCAAACACGCCGTAAAGGAGGATTACTTTAATGCCGCTGGCGCTGTCGCAGAGGGTGATTTCCAGGGTATCTGCCGTGTCGGAAGCCGTTGCAAATACGGCGGGGAGGGTGGATAAGCGGTATTTTCCCTTTAAGATCCGGTAGCCTGCGGCTTTGCCGTGGTAGGAATAGCTTCCGTCGCTGTTGACCACCTCGATGCTGGAGGTGCGGAAGTCGCCCTGCTGCTGAGTGGAAAATTCCTGGGGCTGGGCGTCCAGGGAAAAGGTGCGGGCGTTCCGGGACTCGTAAGGGTTGCCGGAAAAACCGCGGTCATACTGCATGATCTGGTAGCCCATGTCCTCATCAGGGATGGAGGGGCCGTAATAAAGATGCAGCAGATAGTCCAGATTGCCGATCTTCATCTGGTAGGAGGTGTTTTTCGTGTGAAGGGTAAAGGTTTTTGCCTTCTCATTGAAAATAATTGCCATATGTAACTCCTTTTATGTCCGGGAGGAAGGAATACAAAGGGCCTTTCTCCCTGTAAATGTGATTACAGCATCAGTTTACCATATTTTACAGAAAAATCCATTCTTTAATGAAGGATAAAACATGAAAAATGGAAAGTGGAGTGGTTCTTTTCCAAAAACAGTGGTATGATAGTGGTAACAGAAAGAGGCCGTTTTACCGGCAGACAGGAGAGTGGAATTATGAGTGAAGAGCGTATACAGAGGCTGCCTGCAGAGCAGCTGTTTCAGGAGGAAATGGATGTGCTGATGGCCAATGAAATGAACCCGGTGCCGGAGGGGTGGCGCATGTCCCCCAAGTCGGTGCTGACCTACATCTGCGGGGGCAGATGCGGGGGAATGGACATCAGCCCCAAATATATCGGCAACCGGCGTCTGGTGGAGATCGCCATCGCCACCCTGGTGACAGACCGGGCCCTCCTTCTCATCGGGGAGCCGGGAACGGCCAAGTCCTGGCTGTCGGAGCACTTAACGGCTGCCATAAACGGCAATTCCACCAGGGTGATCCAGGGGACGGCAGGGACGACGGAGGAGCAGATAAAGTATTCCTGGAATTATGCCATGCTCATCGCCTCTGGGCCGTCTAAGGAGGCCATGATCCCCAGCCCGGTGTACCGGGCTATGGAGCAGGGGGCCATTGCCAGGGTGGAGGAGATTTCCCGGTGCGCCAGCGAGGTTCAGGACGCCCTCATCTCCATCTTGTCGGAGAAGCGGATCTCCGTGCCGGAGCTGGGGATCGAGGTTCCGGCCAGGAAGGGATTTTCGGTCATTGCCACGGCCAACACCAGGGACAAGGGCGTCAATGAAATGTCGGCGGCCTTAAAGCGGCGGTTTAACATTGTGGTGCTGCCGGCTCCGGAGAGTCTGGAGGCGGAGATGGAGATCGTGAAGTCCAGGGTGGCGCAGCTGTCCGGAAGCCTGGATCTGAACGCCAAGCTGCCCAAAGAGGAAGTGGTGGAGAAGGTCTGCACCATTTTCAGGGAACTGCGGAAAGGGGCGACCCTGGACGGGAAGCAGAAGCTAAAGAGCACTTCCGGGGTGCTGTCCACGGCGGAGGCCATCTCTCTTTTGGCCGGCAGCATGGCCCTGGCCGGCAGCTTCGGGGACGGGACGATTACGGATTACGACCTGGCGGCAGGCCTGCAGGGGGCTGTGGTGAAGGACGACTCAAAGGATCAGAACGTGTGGGAAGAGTATCTGGAAAATATTATGAAGAAACGGGGGGCCAAGTGGCTTTCCCTGTATGAAGAGTGCAAGGAGCTGAACCGCTGATGGAGAGACAGCCTAATGTGTTTGGAATCCGCCACCTTTCCCCTGCCGGGGCTTACTATGTCCGGGAGTTTCTGGACGAGACAAAGCCGGAGCTGGTGCTTATTGAGGGGCCGTCGGATTTTACGGAGCTTATGGAGGATCTGGCGGGGGAGGATGTGCGGCCGCCGGTGGCGGTAATGGCCTATACGAAAAGCCTGCCGGTCAGAACCGTCTTGTATCCGTTTGCAGAGTATTCGCCGGAGTACCAGGCACTTTTGTGGGCAAAGGAACACGGGTGCAGGTGCAGGTTCTGCGATCTGCCGTCGGATGTGTTTCTGGGACTTGGAGCCGCAAAGGAAGAAAAACAGCTTGCAAATGACAGCGGCGAAGAAAACGGGCCGGATCCGGAGAAACCGTTTGACGTTTATGAAGCGCTGGATCGGCAGAGCGGGGACGGGGATCAGGAGACGTTCTGGGAGCGGACCATGGAGCAGTGCAGGGACGCGGCGGGATACAGGATGGGAGCACAGGAGTTCGGGCGCGCCGTGAGGGAATTGGAATTAAGCCTGGGCGGCGGGGAAAACAGCGAAAATCTGGTGCGGGAGGCCTACATGCGGCGGATGATTGAGAAGGCCGTGGAGGAGGGGATTCCTCCTGAGAAGATCGCGGTGGTGGCCGGTGCCTTCCACGGGGAGGGAATCCTCTCCCGGGATCCGGCTATGAGCGATAAGGAACTTCGCTCCCTTCCCAGGCTGGAGTCCATGAAGACGCTGATGCCCTACTCCTATTACCGCCTGTCGGAGAGATCCGGATACGGGGCGGGAAACCATGCGCCGGCCTACTACGAGTATCTGTGGCAGGGGTTTTTGAGGAATGAGGCGGACTACGGGGCACGCAGGTATTTAAGCGGTCTGGGAGCCTATGAGCGGGCACGCGGAGGCCTGGTGTCCGCTGCGGAAGTGATGGAAGCGGCGAGGCTGGCCAGAGCCCTGGCCGGCCTTCACGGAGGCAGGATCCCTTCCCTTCGGGATCTGCGGGACGGGGCGGTGACCTGTATGGGCCGCGGGCAATTTTCCAGTCTGGCCCTGGCCCTGGCGGACACGGAGATCGGCACAAAGATTGGCAGCCTTCCCCAGGGAGTGAGCCGGACGTCCATCCAGTCGGATTTCTATGAGAAACTGAAAACATTGAAGCTGGAAAAATATAAGTCGGTCACAGCCGCACAGCTGGATCTGGATCTGCGGGAGAACCTGCGGGTAAAGAGCAAAAACGCCGCGTTTCTGGATCTGGAGCGGTCCTTTTTCCTCCACAGGCTGCGGGTGCTGGATATCCGGTTTGCAAGCCTGGAGCCTGTGAGGCAGGACAATGCCACCTGGGCGGAGCGGTGGGTTCTCAGGTGGACGCCTGAGGCGGAGATCCAGATGGTGGAGGCCGTGCTGAAGGGGGATACGGTAAAGCAGGCGGCAGCCTTTGAGCTGAAACGAAGAACCAAGGAGGGGCAGGGCATAGGCACGCTGGCAAAGGTGGTGGCGGAGGCATTTTACTGCGGCATGCCCCTTGCCGTGTACGGGGCTCTGGAGGCTTTGCAGGCTATGGCGGTGGACGCTGCGGCCCTGGCGGAGATTGGCGATACGGTGGAAGAATTGTCCCTGGTGCTGCAGTACGGGGATATCCGGAAGCTGGATCGGAAGCCGCTGATTCCCATTGTGTCTCAGCTGTTTCTGCGGGCCTGCCTTATCCTGCCCCAGGAGTGCGCCTGTGACGATCAGGCGGCCAATGTCCTGGTTCAATCCATGGGCAAACTGCACCAGGCGGTGGTCGTCCACGATTTTCTGGACAGGGAGCGGTTTTTGTCGGTGCTGGCCCAGATTGCGGAGCGGGACGACTTAAACACCCGGCTTTCGGGGGTGGCTGCTTCGATCCTTTTAGAAACGGGAGCCATGGACAGCGGGGAGCTGGGCCGGGAGGTGGAGCGGCGGCTGTCAAAGGGGATTCCTGCCGAGCTGGGAGCCGGGTGGTTTGCCGGGCTTGCTTCCAGGAACCACTACGCCCTCATTGCCAGGCTGACCCTGTGGGAGAAGCTGAGCGGGTATCTGGACACCCTGAATGATAAGGAGTTTAAGAGGGCGCTGCTGTTTTTGCGGCGGGCGTTTGCGGATTTTTCTCCTATGGAAAAAGAACAGATTGGGGAGAATTTGGGGGAGATCTGGCAGGTGAACCCCAGGCAGGTCAGCGAGGTGCTTAATGACAGCCTGACGGAGGATGGGATGGAGTTTCTGGGCGGCCTGGAAGAGTTTGATTTTGGGGACATATAAGGAGGGCGGTTATGGAATTAGAGGAGCGCATGGCGCGGTGGCGCCTGATACTGGGGCAGGAGGGCCAGGGGAGATTTGACGGCATGAGAGGGGATAAGCCTCTTGAGCTGTCCCCGGAGCAGTGGATGCTTGATCAGGCTTTGGCAGCCATCTACAACAGCCCGGAGTTGGGAGGGTTCGGGCCAGGCGGCCGGGGAGCCGGCCGGGGGCCGTCCAATCCTCAGGTTACCAGGTGGCTGGGGGATGTGCGGACGCTGTTTGACAAAGATCTGGTGAAGATTGTCCAGGCTGACGCCATGGAGCGGTGCGGTTTGAGGCAGCTTATTTTTGAGCCGGAGCTTTTGGAGAACCTGGAGCCGGATATGGGTCTGGCCACCACCATCCTGCTCTTAAAGGATCAGGTGCCAAAGAGAAGCAAGGAAAGTGTCCGGGAGTTTATGAAGAAGATTGTGGAGGAGATCAACAAGCTTTTAGAGAGCGATATCCGGCGGGCGGTGACGGCTGCGGTAAACAAAAGGCGCCATTCCCCCATTCCCTCGGCCTCGGCCCTGGACTTTCAGACCACCATCCGCAGAGGGATTAAAAATTACAGGCCTGAGATTAAGAAGCTGATACCGGAACACTACTATTTTTTTGACAGGACTTCCACCACGGCTGCAAACAAGTACACCATCATCCTGGATGTGGATCAGAGCGGATCCATGGGGGAGTCGGTGATTTATTCGTCCATCATAAGCTGTATCCTTGCCAGCATGGCTTCGGTGAAGACCAGGATCGTGGCATTTGACACAGAGGTGGCGGATCTGACGGAGAAGTGTGAGGATCCGGTGGATCTTCTGTTCGGGTTTCAGCTGGGCGGCGGCACGGATATCAACAAATCCGTGGCCTACTGCAGCCAGTTTGTGGAGAACCCAAAAAAGACACTGTTTTTTCTGGTCAGCGATCTGATGGAGGGCGGCAACCGGGCAGGGCTTCTAAGAAGGCTTTCCCAGCTTAAGGAGGACGGGGTGACGGTTGTGTGCCTGCTGGCCATTGCCGACGGAGGGAAACCTTACTATGACGGGCAGATGGCGGCCAAGGTCTCGGCCATGGGGATCCCCTGCTTTGCCTGCAGCCCGCAAAAGCTTCCTGAGCTTTTGGAGAGAGCTCTTAAGGGGCAGGACCTTTCGGCGGTGGCGGAAGGGTAGGAATATTTGAAAGGCCAAAAACCTGGCGGTTTCCGGCTAAGAGGACACAGGCGAACACGGAGGACAAAATCTATGGAGTGGGAAGACAAAAAGATACGATGCTGGTGGGCAAACCCGAAAAATCCGCGGTATGTGGCTTACCATGACAGGGAATGGGGCGTTCCCGTTTATGATGACC
Source organism: Hungatella sp. (assembly GCA_022798105.1). Classification (GTDB taxonomy): domain Bacteria; phylum Bacillota; class Clostridia; order Lachnospirales; family Lachnospiraceae; genus UBA3402. The sequence goes on along the minus strand of JAAWLV010000076.1, from coordinate 1,565 downwards.
GGAAATTATTCGAGATGCTGGTGCTGGAATCGTTTCAGGCAGGGCTGTCGTGGGAGTGCGTGTTAAACAAGCGGGAAGCTTTTTGGGAGGCCTTTGACGGGTTTGACGTGGAAAAGGTCGCTGCCTACGATGAGGCGCGGATTGAAACGCTGCGGGGGAACCCTGCTATTATCCGCAATAAACTGAAAATACAGGCCGCCGTCGCCAACGCAAAGATATTCCGACAAATTCAGCAGGAGCACGGAAGTTTTTCCGGGTATCTTTGGAGCTGGACAAAGGGAAAGGTGATCTATGAGAAAGGGATGTCCAGATCTGAACTTTCCGACCGGGTGTCGGCGGATTTGAAAAAGCGGGGAATGAAATTTGTGGGGACCACCATCATTTACGCTTACATGCAGGCGGTGGGAATCATCTATTCTCACGAGGAAGGGTGTTTCCTGGAGCATAAAGGGCGCGCCCATGAGGCGCCCGGGGAGGACGGGGCGCCTACAGGATATTGATTTCCAGATGATGGGTCCGGGATTGGAAACCTGAAAGGAGACGGATGTGATGTTTATGGAAAAACTCGTCGTCTTCGTCAGAGCGGATGTCGGCTCCGTTCCAGGGTTCTATGCACAACAGGCGGGCGCCGCCTTCCATGGGAGTCCAGAAAGCAATGCCGTCAAAATCCGGAAACCGCACTTCAACGCCTTTGCGGGTCTGGGGATGGACAAGGGCCACCTTCCGGGAGCGGGGATTTTCAAAATAAACGGCATCTTCCCGAAACAGGTCATAAGACAGAGGGAGAACGCGGGAGTGATTGAGAAACAGACCCGGCCGCGTCACATCCAGTTCCAGGGTCTCCAGGTTATAGGGGATGGAGGCCATGGTTTCTTCATATTCAAATTCCAGCCGGTAATCCTCAAAGCGCTCTTCGGGGTTAAGAGGGCATAAAAAGCCCGGGTGCGCGCCGAGACAGTAGGGCATATCCTTGTCCTGAAGATTTTGTACCCGGTAATCAACGGAGAGGCCCCTTTCTGTCAGTTTATATGAGAGAGACAGGGAAAACTCATAGGGATACATGGTTTTTGTCCGTTGGGACCAGGATAATTCCATGGTTACGGACTCATCGGTCTGGGAGGAGACAAAAAACTCTTCATCCCGCCCGAAACCGTGCTTGGGCATGGGATACCAGATCCCTTCAAAGGCTGTCCGGTTATTCCGGCAGACCCCGATGGAGGGAAAAAGGATCGGGGAGCTTCTGGGCCAAAAGGCGGGATTCCTCTGCCATAAATATTCCCGGCCCGTTTTGTCCTTCAGGGACAAAAGCTGTGCCCCCAGGGTGTCGACAGAGATGGAAAAATCTGAATTCTGTTTATAAATAACCATGATGTCTCCTTTCAAACAATAAAAACAGGATATGTACTGAATCAATACCATTATAGAGAAAAACGGGGAAAAAGTACAGGGGCTGTGTGCCGTTCGTATTCAGATATGCCAAACATTCCGATGAGCCCTTAAAGCGGAAAACACTCGGGGTGAGGCCCTCCTGTTTTCCTGGTCTCATCTCCACGGCATATATTCAC
>JAAWLV010000075.1 GCA_022798105.1 Hungatella sp. | reverse complement strand
CAAGACCGTAGCCGAGAGGAGAGAGAATATGCTGTGGTTCCGCGCACCAGAGAAAGTATACTTTAAGAAAGGCTGTATGCCGGTTGCACTGGATGAATTGAAATATGTACTGAACAAGAAGAGAGCCTTCCTTGTAACAGACTCCTTCCTGTATATGAACGGCTACACCAAGCCGATCACGGATAAGCTGGACGAGATGGGCATTGTCTACCAGTGCTTTTCCAATGTACAGCCTGATCCCACCCTGGCCAACGCTCAGGAAGGCGCAAAGGCCATGGATGCCTTCAAGCCGGATGTGATCATCGCTCTGGGCGGCGGTTCCGCCATGGATGCGGCCAAGATCATGTGGGTAATGTACGAGCATCCGGAAGTAGACTTCCAGGATATGGCTATGCGGTTCATCGACATCCGCAAGAGAGTCTACACATTCCCCAAGATGGGCGAGAAGGCTTACTTTGTGGCCATCCCCACATCCTCCGGTACAGGCTCCGAGGTTACGCCGTTTGCGGTTATCACGGACCAGGAGACAGGCGTGAAGTATCCGCTGGCCGACTATCAGCTTCTGCCCAACATGGCTATCGTGGATACGGACAACATGATGAGCCAGCCCAAGGGTCTGACCAGCGCTTCCGGCGTAGACGTTCTGACCCATGCCCTGGAGGCCTATGCTTCCGTTATGGCTACGGACTACACCGACGGCCTTGCATTAAAAGCCATGAAAAATGTTTTCGAATACCTTCCCACATGTTATAATGAAGGCAGCAATGTAGAAGCCCGTGCTAAGATGGCCGACGCTTCCTGTATGGCCGGTATGGCGTTTGCCAACGCGTTCCTGGGTGTCTGCCACTCCATGGCTCACAAACTGGGCGCGTTCCATCATCTGCCCCACGGTATTGCCAACGCACTGCTTATCTCCCTGGTAGTGGAATTCAATGCAGCAGAGTGCCCGAGAAAGATGGGAACCTTCTCCCAGTATCAGTATCCTCATACCCGGGCAAGGTACGCAGAGTGCGCCCGCTTTGTGGGTATCCAGGCCAAGGATGACGAGGAGGCTGTAAAGAAGCTCATCGACAAGATTGAGGAGCTGAAAGCGGCTGTAGGCGTGAAGAAGACCATTGCGGAGTACGGTGTTGACGAGAAGTACTTCCTGGATACGCTGGATGAGATGGTGGAGCAGGCATTTGACGACCAGTGTACCGGCGCCAATCCCAGATATCCTCTCATGAGCGAGATCAAGGAGATGTATCTGAGAGCATTCTATGGAGATAAGAAGAGCGAAGCCGCAAAATAAGGTATTTCGAGAGGGTAATGTATAAGGAAGGGAGAAAAATATGAAGACAGATAAGATTTTAGCCACACGGACCCATAAAATCATCTATCAGGTAGGCGAGACGGCTGTTAAAGTGTTTGATAAGAATTTCCCCAAGGCGGATGTTCTGAACGAGGCCCTGAACCAGGCTATGGTTGAGGAGACAGGTCTGCCTATCCCCAGGGTTTTAGGTGTAAACGTAACCGAGGACGGCAACTGGTGCATCACTTCCGACTATATCGAGGGCAAGACCTTAGAGCAGATCATGGAAGAAGATCCCGCCAATGTAGAAAAGTACATGAGAGAGTTTGTATCTCTCCAGATGGAAGTTCACAGCAGGAAGATGCCTAAGCTGAACAAGCTGAAAGACAAGTGGAACAACAAGATTTCCGCTTCCAAAGAGCTGAACGCCACCACCCGCTATGAGCTGCACACCCGTCTGTCCAGTATGCCCAAGCACAACAAGGTGCTTCACGGCGACTTCAACCCCAGCAACATCATTGTCGATGCCAGGGGAAGATACCACATTCTGGACTGGTCCCACGCCACTCAGGGCAATGCGTCCGCCGACGCAGCCACCACATATCTTCTGTTTGCCCTGAAAGATCAGAAGATGGCTGAACTGTACATGGATACCTTCTGCGAGATGAGCGACACGGCAAGACAGTACGTTCAGAGATGGCTGCCCATCACCGCCGCTTCCAGACTTGGAAAGAAGCTTCCCGGTGAGAGAGCGCTGCTGGAGAGCTGGCTGGATGTTGTGGAGTACGAGTAAAGTTTTGGGTAATACCTTGGGGCATGGAGTGCCCTCTGGGTATACCCCATAAAACCAGGGTTCAGGAGAGGATGCGTCCTCTCCTGAATTTGTTTTTGTCACGTGTTACTGTTTACTGGGCACCAGTGAACAGTAACTGTCACGTTTTTTCCAGTTTATGTCATCTCAGCCCCGTCTTGCGATTTTTCCGGGCGCGTGATACAATGGAAAAAATGAAAGGCATAAGAGTATGAAAAATTACATTGTATTTGACCTGGAATGGAACCAATGCCCGGAAGGAAAAATAAAGTCTATAGATCGAATGCCCTTTGAGATTATCGAGATCGGTGCTGTAAAAATGGATGCCGATCTTCAGATAATATCCCGGTTTCACCGCCTAATCACTCCGCAGGTGTACACAAAGCTTCATTCTGTCATCTCGGAAGTGACCCACATGGATATGAGAAAGCTGAAGGAAGAGGGGGAGCCGTTTCAGGAAGTAATCAGGGACTTTTTACAATGGTGCGGCTGTGACTACCGGTTTTGTACCTGGGGAGCCATGGATCTTATGGAATTGCAGAGAAATATGGAGTTTTACGGGATGGAAATCCCATTTGAAAAGCCCCTGTATTACTATGATGTGCAGAAGCTGTACGGCATTGCAGAAAAAGACGGAAAAGAGAAGTTGTCCCTGGATCATGCAGTGGAGGAGCTTGGCATTGAACAGAGCCGTCCGTTTCATCAGGCTTTAGATGACGCCTGGTACACAGGGATGGTGCTGCAGCATATGAAAGCCGATATCTGGACACCCTACATTTCCATGGATTACTATTGGGTGCCGGCTGCGGAAGAAGAGCAGGTGACACTGAGATTTCCTACCTATTCCAAGTTTGTGTCCCGCACCTTTGAGACGAAAGAAGACGCGCTGGCGGACAAAGCCGTGTCCGATGTGGTCTGCCCTTACTGCAGACGTATGCTGCGGAAAAAATTAAGATGGTTTTCGTTGAACCAGAAACAGTATTTCAGCCTGGGAGCCTGTCCGAACCATGGATACGTCCGCGGGAAAATCCGCATGAAGAAAGCGGAAAACGGAAAGTTTTATGTGGTAAAGACTATGAAAGCCACAGACGAAACAGGAGCAAAGCACGTGTTTCAGAAAAAGGAGGAGCAGCGCAAAAAGCGCCATGAGCGCAGCGATTTAAAGAAGGTAAAAAGGAACCTTACTCCTCCCGCATCCGGTATCCGACGCCGATCTCCGTAAAAATATATTCCGGTTCCGCAGGATTCTTCTCCAGCTTTCTGCGGATGTGGGCCATATTGACCCGGAGAATCTGGTTGTTATTGTCATTGTAAGGCCCCCAGATCTGCCGCATCAGATAATCATAAGTCAGCACCTTACCCGCCTGCCGGGCGAGCATTGACACCAGTTTATATTCAATCTGGGTAAGGTGGACGTTCTCACCGTCAAGAGAAATTATCCTCCGTTCAAAATCGATTACCAGGCCGCCGCAGGCATATACAGTGTCGGCGGATGTGGTTCTGTGGCTGTGCCGCAGAGCCGTGCGGATGCGGGCCATAAGTTCGCTGGTGCCGAACGGTTTGGTGATATAATCATCTGCGCCGCAGTCTAAGGCAGCTACCTTTTCATCTTCCCGGGACCTGGCAGAGATGACAATGATAGGGGTAGAAGTAAACTGGCGTACACTCTTTATAATCTCCATTCCGTCCATATCAGGGAGCCCCAAATCCAGAAGAATGATATCCGGACACAGGGAGGCGATTACGGAAAGCCCTTCCGTTCCGTTGGCGGCTGTAACTGTCTTGTATGCCTCCGCTGCCAGGACCGATTCAATAAACCGGCAGATATTCTTTTCATCTTCAATGATCACTGCTGTCAGTTTCTGGTTCATAAGTATGTTCTCCTAAAGGTAATGTAAAAGTAAACTCCGCTCCCTCACTGTGGTTTTTGGCAAATATCTGTCCATGGTGAGCGTTAATGATGGTTTTGCATATAGATAAACCGATTCCCATACCCTTGCGGGAGTCGCTGCTGCGGCTTGGGGTAGGCGTACAACCGTCAAAAACAGAATCCAGAATTTGAGGGTCCAGGCCCAGGCCGTAATCGCGGACGCAAAACCGGGCCTGGTGTTCGTCCACGGTTACATACAGCTCAACAGGCATACCAGATCCGCCGTGATAGACCGCATTTTCCAGAAGATTAATAAGAACCTGCTCAATCAAAGTGGCATCCATGGGAATCATAATCAGTTCATCTGGGATCTTGGTGTTGATCTTATATTCCGGAAGACGTTTGTGAAAGCGTGACAGGGCACATGAGACGATCTCCTCAAGAGGTTCCGGCGTCGTCTTGATACCCACTGTCTGATCATTGATTCTTGTGACAGATAAAAGGTTTTCCACCATATGAAGAAGCCACTGGGCATCCTCCGAGATCAGTTCCACCAGTTTTGCTTTGTCAGCCTGGGACAGCTGGGCATCCTGTTCCAGGTAGGATGCGGCAGCACCGATAATACTGGTCAGAGGGGTACGGAGATCATGGGAAATGGCTCTCAGAAGATTGGCTCTCATTTTTTCCTTTTCCGCCTCAATGAGCATATGCTCACGCTCTTTTAAAATCCTTCCCTGCTCCTTTAAATGGGTAGTTAAGGTGCTGGTAAGGGAAGCAATAATCATCATGCCCAGGAAAGTTACCGGGTATCCGTCTAGCGAAAAATTCAGTTCCAGATAAGGGTAAGTAAACACAAAATTAATAAAAATAACGCTTAAAAAGGCCGTAACAATTCCCGGCACATATCTGGAAGTATTCCGGGCTACAAAAACCGTAGCCAGGACATAGATAATGGCCACATTGGCAGCGTTGTGGGACAATACAAAAAAGACGGAAGACAAAATGGTGGCGGCGGCCAGAAAAAACAGGGTAACCTGAATATCATGGAGCAAAACAGGTTTTTTCATGGCAGCTCTTTTCTGCGGCTGTTTTTCTTTGCCGCCACAGAACGCTTCTGCTGTACCATAAATTCGAACTGTTCGGTTGAAATACCTGCTTCCTGCAATCGTTCAAGGCGCCTCTGACGGCGGGCCATCCGGGCTTCGTCCTCCATTTTTTGGCGGCGCCTTCTAAAAAGGATCCCGGCGGCGATCCCTGCTCCCGCAACAAAACATCCGGCCAGAATCAGCCATACAGTAACAGGAACGGAAGACATTATTTTTAAAACGGTGTCTGCAAACGATCCGTCGGAAGAATCCCCGGCATTGTCTGCGGTACCAGGTTCAGAGGAATTCTCCGTCTGGCTGACGGCGGTGAGAGGAACAAGGCGGCCTTCTGCCCCGGCGGTTTCGGAGTCCTGGGATGATGAGAGCTCTGTCCCGTCAGCGCTTTCAGGCGTCTGCTCCTGAGAGCCTGATTCCGCCAGGGAGACCACCGCGGCGGGAAGCATCACCTGATCCGGGGACATTGCTTTTACAGTCAGATAAGAGTAACCGATTTTGCGGTCATTCCAGTAATACAGCACCCTGGCAATTGAGCCTGCCGGATCGCTGTCAGTTAAATCGTAAGCAAGCTGTGAGGTTACAGAGCTGAAGTCCGCATCTTTGGGAACGGTCATCTTCATATTCGGATCCAACTCCAGCCCGGATAGTCCGGTAGGAGAAAGCCCGCCGATGGTCATATCATTTTCAACGGAGGTGAAATCCGTATCAAAGTCGGCGGCTGATACCGTTAGAAAGTTTTTGAAACCGAAATTCAGCATGGTCTTTGTATCTATGTAGTGGGAGGCATGGCCGTTTAAGACCACCGCCACCAGCGTCATGCCGTCCCGCCTGGCAAAGGTTACCAGGGTGTTGCCGGCAAGGGACGTGTATCCGGTTTTACCGCCCAGAGCGCCGCTGTAATATTCAGGCATGTTTTTCTTGATCATTTTGTGGCCGGGATAGATACGCAGCCCTTCCCGGTTTCGTTTCGTCACCGGGAGATCGTAGTAAAGGGTGGAGTCAATCTCCATAAATGTGTCGTTTTTTAAGGCGGCCTGGCCGATAAGGGCCATGTCATAGGCGGAGGTATAGTGGTTAGGGTCATTGAGGCCGCTGGGATTGGAAAAATGGGAATTCTGACAGCCCAGTGAGGCGGCGCGGGCGTTCATAAGCTCGGCAAAAGCCTCCACGCTTCCGGCAACATGCTCTGCCAGGGCGTTGGCGGCTTCATTGGCTGACTGAAGAAGCAGGGCATAGAGACAGTCCCGGACCGTCAAAACATCCCCCTCATCCAGACCGGCGCTTTTGCTGTCCTCCTCCACATTGTAAACCGCATTGTGGGAGAATGTGACCATCTCATCCAGGCTGCACCTTTCAATTACAATAAGAGCCGTCAGGATCTTCGTAATGCTGGCGGGGTAATAGGCGGTATGGATGTTTTTTCCGAAAAGAACCGTTCCCGTATCGGCATCTATGACAATACCGCCTTCAGCCTGTATAGAAATATTGTCAGGCCAGAGGGAGGCTGCGTTGGCACCGGCAGGAAAAAGACCGGTTATAAGAGCGGCACAGAGTATTATTGTTAAAATTCGTTTCATCAGCTATCAATCTCCATTGTGGTTCAGTCTGCCGTTTCTTAAAAGAAGAAAGAGACATACGACAAAAATAAGGAGCACGCAGCCGGCAAACAGAATTCCTATCCGTGCCGCCGTGTCCATAAAAAACGGTTCCGGAACGATATTGATCAGAAGGTCTGTCCTCGCGTCCAGAATCCACAGATCATTATCGAAAAATATCTGGTGGAAAATAATAAAATACTTGGTGAAATCTGTGGATATCAGTGCAGCCAGCCCCAGAGCGGCAGCTAAAAACAGGCCTGTGCCCGCACATATGGAGGCAGGAAGCACCTTCCGGAGGTTAGCTTTAAAAAAGGCCAGAAGCACCAGGCAGACGGCTGCGGCCAGGATACAGATACGGCGGAGTACAAGGCCTCCCAAAAACAATCCCCGCACATCTTCCATGTGGGCGATCTCCCTGTCGTTAAAAAATTCCCGGGGCTGGCCGTCCACAACGGTGGGAACATGGAGATCCTCCCGGCTGCCCCTGAGGTAAGCCATCATCTCCCGGGTTACATCCAGCAGATCCTCCATCTCCATGCGGACATCCGCAGTTACGTTGTATTTGGTATATTCTTTTTCATAGTATCCGGGAGTCCAGTAAGTGACTGCTTCCACCGAGGTGATGAGAATCGTAATTATGAGACAAAAAGTAAATAAAATGCCGACAGCATAGTGGACAATCTTCATGGTATATGCCTCCCAATGAGTTTGACAGGGGCTTGTCTGACAACCCCCCCGTACTAAAATTATAGTATAATCTGAGTGAAGAGGCAAGAGGGAAACTAATAAACCCAGACCGCCATTTCAAATCGCCTGGGGCGATGGCGGCCTGGGTTTGTGAGGTTACCCTCCCATTCGGCCAACCAGTGCTGTTATTTCCGCAAGGCAGTACCAGAGAAGGTATATGAAACAGCCTGTATGCTGTTAATCTTGAACCAAAAACTGCTTATTTATATAAGCTTCCGTGCCGTTGTAATTGATGATGGCCCACTCGTCGTCATAGTCCTCCACATAATCCACAATGGTGCCGTTTTCCAGGGTACCCAGCTTTTGCCCGGCGGTGGAAGGCTCGGAGCGGACGTTGAGTACATCGGCGGAAATTTTGTAGACCGGCGCCGCAGTGGTTTCCGCAGTGGTCTCTATGGGGATAGGAGCGGCAGTGGTGGTGGGCTCTGTGGACATCTCAAATGACTCCGTCGGCGCAACAGATGAAGTCTCCTTGTCCTCATCGGTCTTGCCCGGGTTCAGCACCCTGACAAGTACTACAATAATGATGATGAATACCACGGCAAGGCCCAGGCGGACTAAATCCACCGGAGAGACAGGGAGCCCGCCTGAGGACTGGCGTCTTCTGCTTCTGGAAGAGGAGCCTCTCTGGTTTCTGGAACCGGAATTTCTGGAACCGGAGCTTCTGCTGTCATAGCCTCTTCCCCCGGAATTTCTGGAGGAGGTGTTCCTGGATGCCTGGTTTCTGTTTCCGGCAGGCCGCTGGCCCGAACGTCCTGGGGAACCGGCGCCCGGACGGCCTTTCTTGGATTTGTATTCGTTGGCAAAGGTGTAGACTTCCTGGGAGAGCAGGTGGTATGCCTGGTTGGCGTCGTAAGCGTCGTCGTTGCCCTCATGAACGGCTTTGTTGCCCAACATGCGGATCTTGTGATAGTGTTCGCAGGTGGTTTTGCTAATCCACTGATAATCATAGAGGACGTCAATGGAAGATGCCAGATCGTTCTCAGCAACGGAAGCGTTGCTGCATAAATAATTAACCATGAGTTCAAGAACCTGACGGGACTTTATCATGGACAGGTTATATTTTTTCTGGCCGATTAAAATTTCAGCGTCTTTTACACCCTGACGTATATCTGCCCAGGTGTTTGCAATATCGGGTGCAGCCATAAAAACCTCCTTAGTTAAAATGCCATATAATCATTGGTTTTATTATACTATTATTCGACAATTTATGCACGTAAAATTTTGAGATTGTAAGAAAAATATAAAACTTGAAAAGAAACGGTTTGGGTGATAGAATGATAGGACAATGATTTACCGGAGGAAAAGCTTATGAGATTGCGTCATATTCCGGGTTCGGAAGAGATGATCACGGAAAGCCCCTATGTAATTCAGAAGCCGTGGGAGTACAAGGGCCGCTGGGCGGAAGCCTTTGGCAGCAAAAATCCAGTGGAGATTGAGGTTGGTATGGGAAAAGGAAAATTTCTCATGGAACTTGCCGGGGCTAATCGGGATATTAACTATGTGGGTATCGAGATGTATTCCAGCGTACTTTTAAAGGCCATTCAGAGGAGGCAGGATATGGATCTTTCCAACCTGTGGTTTCTGAGGATTGACGCCAGGACTTTGGCAGATGTCTTTGCCCCGGGTGAAGTACATAAGATATACCTGAATTTTTCGGATCCGTGGCCCAAGGATCGCCATGCAAAAAGGCGCCTCACTTCCCCGGAATTCATGGCAGTTTATGATAAGATCCTGAAGGCAGGCGGGCTTGTGGAATTCAAGACAGATAACCGGGGGCTTTTTGAATATTCCCTGGAATCGATCCCGAAAGCCGGATGGGACGTGAAGATGCATACCTTTGACCTCCATCGCAGTCCCTGGGCCCAGGGAAATGTGATGACAGAGTACGAGACAAAGTTTGCGTCGGAGGGAAAGCCTATCTGCAAGCTTATTGCAGAAAGAGAAGTCCTGATATCGGAATAGAAATCCGGAATCTGCGTATCTTATTAGAAAGCAGAGACAGGGTGCAACCTATGGACATGAAAGAAACCATTATCAAAAAACTGCAGCAGGCGACCTGTGATAAGACGGAACTTAATAAAAAAGTAGTGAAGTGGCAGAAGTCTTTGAAAGAGGCAGAAAAAGTGCTGAAAGACGGCGGAAAAAAAGATTCTAGGAAATAAGGAGGAGAAGAATATGGCAGTGAAGTTAACAAGCGGTAATTTTGAGAGTGAGGTATACCAGTCAGAGATCCCGGTTCTGGTGGATTTTTACGCGGACTGGTGCGGACCGTGTAAAGCCATGGCCCCTGTGGTGGAAACCTTGGCAGAGGAGTACGAGGGAAAGGTAAAGGTAGGCAAAATAAACACGGATGAGAACCAGGATATTGCCATGGAGTACGGTATCATGTCAATTCCCACATTCCTTGTGTTCAAAGGCGGCAAGGTTGAGAAGAAGCTGATCGGCATGCAGGATAAAAGAAATCTGGTGGCCGCCATTGAGGAGGCGCTGTAAAAACAGATCCGGAACCATACGGCACAGCTTATCCGGGTATCAGCCGGGAGGATGTGCGTAATGCCGGCAAACCAGGCCGCCTGTCGCCGCAGGCGATTTTAAACGGCGGCCTGAGTAAGTGCTGACATCATGACGAAGCACTTTACGGATTAGCCATGGGCCGGTACTTGTAAGAAGCCAATATTTATGAGGAATTATGACATTTTTTGAAAAATAGGGGTTGACATTTGGAGGTTCATGCGATAATATAATGTTCGTGCTACAAAAGCGGCACATAAGTTAACAGAAAGCGCCTTTAGCTCAGTTGGTAGAGCAGTAGACTCTTAATCTATTTGTCCAGGGTTCGAGTCCCTGAAGGCGCAGGTAAAGTACTGGTTTTGATGACATGGAGCATTGGGGCCGGTGCTTTTTTTGTTTACTGAGAAAGGCCGTAACGTAACGGTTTTGCCAAACATGGTTTGCCTGAATATAATCCGGACAGTACACTAGGGCAAGCCGGTAAAATGAATTTATTATATACTAAAGCAGGGTGAAGAACTATGGTATTCAGCTCAATCGTATTTTTGTGGGTGCTTCTGCCTATAATCCTAATATGTTACTACATATGTCCCTATTTAAAAGCCCGCAATTTTTTGTTGGTGATATTCAGTTTGTTTTTTTATGCCTGGGGAGAACCTAAATATATTGTGTTAATGCTGCTTTCCGTACTGGTTAATTACGTGTTCGGCATATTGATTGAGCGGGGCAGGAAAAAAGGGCTGCTTTTAGCTGTCTGTGCGGCGCTCAATCTCCTTATCTTAGGGTATTTTAAATATTTTCATTTTCTGGCAGAAACCTGGAACGGATTTATAAAGTCCGATGCCTTTAAGGTTTCAGAGGTGTCAGTGGCGCTGCCAATCGGGATTTCCTTTTATACGTTCCAGGCGCTGTCCTATGTGGTAGACGTATATCGCGGCGATAACCGGGCTCAGAAGAATTTTCTGAATATGGTACTGTATATCTCCTTTTTCCCCCAGCTGATTGCCGGGCCCATTGTAAAATATCACGATATTGAAATGCAGATTGAGAAGCGGACGGTTACGGCGGAGAGTTTTTCATACGGCGTAAAACGTTTTATTCTGGGGATGGGCAAAAAGGTGATTTTGGCCAACACGTTTGCACAGATTGTGGACAAAGTATATGACTACCAGCCTTGGGATGTAGCCAGGCCCCTGCTTTGGATGACGGCGATACTCTATATGCTGCAGATCTATTTTGACTTTTCCGCTTACTCGGATATGGCTATTGGGCTGGGGAAGATGTTCGGCTTCACCTTTCAGGAAAATTTCCGGCTGCCCTACACTGCCGTTTCCATCCGTGATTTTTGGCGCAGATGGCATATATCCCTGTCAAGCTGGTTCCGGGAGTACGTATACATCCCTTTGGGAGGGAACCGGAAAGGGAAGATGCGCACCTATCTGAATTTAACAGCTGTTTTTCTACTGACAGGATTTTGGCACGGGGCCGGGTGGACGTTTATTGTGTGGGGGATATATCACGGATTTTTTAATATTCTGGAACGGTGTCTCCTTGATAAATGGATGGGCAGGGGGCGATGGCATGTTATGGAACATATATACACCCTTTTGGTTGTGCTGATTGGGTGGGTGCTGTTCAGGGCGCCTACACTGACATACGGATTGCAGTATATTAAGGGTATGTTTGTTTCCCATGAGGCGGTTCTCAGGGTTGAGCGGTTTTTGGATCTGAAAACAATGATGTTTCTTGCGGCGGGGATTTTGGGAAGCGGAATTATCCAGAATATACTTGCCAGAAAGCAGATACGCTTTGCAGAAGACGGGGATATTTCGTTTATAGGAATTGCGGGATATATGGCGGTTATGTGGTTTTCCGTTATCCTGCTTGTAAATAATACATACAACCCGTTTATCTATTTCCGGTTTTAAAGAGGCCTGTCATGAACAAAAAAATATTTATTGCGCTTTTTATATTAAGTCTGGTGAGTCCTTCTCTCCTGTATCCGGTTTTGAAGGATCATGTGGATACGACGAACTATGAAAACAGGACGTTTGCGCCGCCTCCCCGGCTGACAGCAGATAATTTTGCCAATATCCCCGGGGAATTTGAAGCATACTATAATGACCATGCCCCTTTTAAAAATTTTTTCGTAAAATTATACACCAAAATGGAGACGAAAGTATTTGGGGCTGCCTCCGTTGCCCCCATTACCGTTGGAAGAGAAAACTGGCTGTTCTATACATACAACGTACCGGGGGAGGACGCACTGTCCGATTATCAGCATTTGAATCTGTACAGTACAGAAGAGAGGGAGGAGCTGGCCGGTGTCATTAAACGGGTTGACGAGGGGGCAAGAAAACAGGGGATACGCTTTTTCCTCTTTGAGGCGCCGAACAAGGAAAGCGTTTATGGGGGATACATGCCGTCTAAAATTCCCGTTTACGGGGATAAATCCCGTCTGGATGTGCTGATTCCCGAACTGCAGGATAATCATTTGCCGGTTTATTATCTGGCAGACTCTCTGAGGGAATATGCAGATGCCTATCAGCTGTACCTTAAGTATGACACCCATTGGAATCCGCTGGGGGCATATATAGCCAGCCAGCAGATTTCCCGGGCGATGGGGGGGAGAGATGTCCCCTTGGAAAATCTGGAAATCGTGTCAGCAGGAACAACATCGGGAGATATGGCGAGGATGCTGAATATGGCAGAAGAGTTCAGTGATGATACGGAATATTTTATAAACGACTATCTTCCGGACATTAAGACAGAGAGCATCCTGAGAACAGAGGATTCTGAGTATGAGGTTTTTTGCTCCAACTCTCCCAATGACAGGACACTGCTGGTTCTGGGGGATTCCTTTAGCCATGGCCTGAAACCATATCTGTCCAAAATGTATAAAAACAGCATTTTTGTGACCTTCCATACCTACACGCCGGAAGTGTTTTCCCAATATGAGGTGGATGATTTTATCTATCTGACCGTGGAGCGGAATCAGAAATATCTGGAAAATATAGAGGCAATTTTAAAAGGGGAGTATGTGGAGGCGGCGGAATAGGTACTGTTCACACCTGTCATTAACTTAAGCCCGGGTTTAGAAATGCTAAACGTTACGAAGCCCCTGAAAACAGGTCTCTTCATCACGGCATTCATTCACCTTGAGCTGGATAAACAGGAACTTTAAATTCGTCCTATTGCTGTATTGTTGAGTGAGTAACGTTGGGGCGGAGATTGTCGTGAGGCCAGCGAGGGGAGGCAGGCTGTGTGCCGACCGGGTTCAGATATGCCAGACGTTCCGATGAGCCCAAAGCGGAAAACACTCGGGGTGAGGCCCTCCTGT
>JAAWLV010000074.1 GCA_022798105.1 Hungatella sp. | reverse complement strand
AATCAACGTACGTTCCACGTACGCCTCATAAATTTATGCACATCTGACAAAAAATCATCTCACAAAATCAGGCACAAAGAGACTCCGAGAGTACATTTTGAGGAACAGGAGGGAAGACGGGATGAGAGTTGTTTTGCAGAGAGTGAAAGAGGCAAGGGTGTCTGTGGAAGGGCAGTGCGTGGGCGCCGTGGGACAGGGGTATTTGGTCCTTCTGGGGGCCGGGGAGGAGGATACGAAAGAGATTGCCGATCGGATGATCGACAAGATCTGCAAACTGCGCATTTTCCAGGACGAGAACGGGAAAACCAACCTGTCCCTGGCAGATGTGGGGGGACAGATCCTGGTGGTCAGCCAGTTTACCCTGTACGCGGACTGCAAAAAGGGCAACAGGCCCAGCTTTATCAAAGCGGGAAGCCCGGACAAGGCGAGAGGACTGTATGAGCATGCCATAGAAAGGTGCCGGCTGTATGCGGACAAGGTGGAGCATGGAGTGTTCGGCGCCTATATGGAAGTGGAGCTTGTCAATGACGGGCCTTTTACCCTGATGCTTGACAGCGCGCAGCTGTGACGGGGCTGTCTCCCAAACAAATAAATCAGATTTTTTAAAACCGGGAATTTAAGAAGTGATTCCCGGTTTTATTTTATTTCAAAGGAATTAAAACTAACCCCGGCGATTTCAGGGCGCATATACAGGTACGATCACAGAATACCTGATAAACCGTAACAAACCTGAAGAATCTTATATAAATATGATATATTTTGGATTTAGCATCCTGAAAAAATTCGTTATAATACATATAAAGGCGGCCGGCTTTTACTGAAAATCTTATAATATATACAAAATTTTGCTTGTGAAATCTGGAAAAGAGAGGTATTCAGAAAACAGAATGAAAATAGGGATACACTTTGGATACTGGGGAAGCTTCTATAACCAGCTGGGAGTGAAGGAGTGTCTGAAAAAGGCGAAGGAAGCAGGGGCGGATGTATTTGAATTTTTTCCTACGGAAGAGATGTTCAATCTGGAGAAAGAAAAGATAGGGGATTTAAAGAAATACATGGAGGAGCTTTCCATCACACCGGCGTTTACGTTCGGATATCCGGCGGGCTGGGACATGGCCGGGGATGATAAGGCGATGAGAGAAAAGGCGGTGGAGCATTTAAAACGGGCCATCGAGGGCATGGGGGTTTTAGGTGCGACGGATATCGGCGGGATCGTATACTCCAACTGGCCTGCCGACTACACGGACCATATCATTGAACCGGATGAGAAAAAGAGAAAGACAGAGAATTGTATCGACAGCCTGAGAAAGGTGATGAAGACGGCAGAGGACAATCAGGTAACCGTCAATCTGGAGATCGTAAACCGGTTTGAGCATTTCCTCATGAATACGGCGGCGGAAGGAATCCAGGTGTGCAGGGCGGTAGGCAGTCCCAACTGTAAGCTGCTGCTGGATTGTTTTCACATGAATATTGAGGAAGACGATATTCCCGAAACAATTCGGAACGCAAAAGGATACATCGGCCATTTCCATGTAAGCGAACCTGACAGAAAGGTGCCCTACCATACAAACAGGACGCCCTGGAGAGAGGTGGGAGCGGCCTTAAGGGACATCGGGTACGATAAGTCTGTGATTGTAGAGTCGTTTTACAAAAGCGGCGGTGAACAGGGACATAATATGAGGATGTGGAGAAACCTTGCAGAGGATCTTTCCATGGAAGGCCGTGTAAAGCTGGCTGCACAGGGGATCGCGTATATTCGGGAACAGTTCGGAGGGGTGTAAGATGATTTTTGACAAGATGAGCCTGAAGTCCAGGACAGCGGTCGTTACAGGGGCCGCCCACGGAATCGGAAAAGCCTGTGCCCTGGCGCTGGCGGAAGCGGGGGCGGATGTGGCTGTGGTGGACCTGAAAGAGGGAGTGTCCGGGACGGCGGACGAGATACGGGCCATGGGCAGGAAGTCCATAGCGATTGCGGCAGACGTTTCAGATGAAAAGCAGATGGACGCATGCATGAACCAGGTTGCCGGAGAGTGGGGCGGGATCCATTTCTGTTTCTGCAACGCCGGGACATTTCAGGATATTCCGGCAGAGGAGATGCCGTTGGAGGAGTTTGAGCGGGTGATCAAGGTGAATCTGACAGGCGCTTTTGTCACGGCACGGGCGGCGGGAAAAATCATGATCGAAAAAGGCATACCCGGATCGATTCTGCTGACCGCCTCCATGTCAGGGCATATTGCCAATATCCCCCAATGCCAGTGTGCCTACAACGCTTCAAAGGCAGGGGTTATCATGCTGGGCAAGAGCCTGGCGGTGGAGTGGGCCAGACACAAAATCCGCGTAAATACCATAAGCCCGGGCTACATCAGAACCTGGAGCGACGAGCCTCTGAAACCGGAGGAGGTGGGGACTTCCAATTTTGAACAGTGGACGCCTCTGCGCCGTTTCGGACAGGCGGAAGAGCTTCAGGGCCTGGTGGTCTACCTGGCAGGGGACGCGTCAGGTTTTGTCACCGGTTCCGACTACATAATCGACGGCGGATATACCGCATTTTAAAGGAGGAAAAGATTGCGATGAAAAAGTATATGAAAAAAATGGCAGGAGCGGTTCTGTGTACCGCCATGGCAGGAAACCTGCTGATGGGCTGCGGCTCCTCAGGGGATTCCGGTCAAAGCCATGAGGAGACAAAGGGCGCGGCAGTTGAAACCCAGGCCGGGCAGACACAGAGCTCTTTGGGCAGTCAGTCAGCCGACGTGCCCAAGATTCGCCTCGTGAGCTGGATGACGCCTTCGGATCCGAAGACGAAACCGGTTTACGACGCGATCATGGACTTTGCGGACGCCCACAAATCCCAGTTTGCCCTGGAACATGAAAATATCCTGGGCGATGAACTGAAGGCGAAAATTAAGACCGATGTGGCCAGCAACACGGTGCCGGATGTATTTCTCTACTGGGGAAGCGGAGGTAATTCGGCCATGCTTCTGGATGCGGATGTGATTATCCCCTTCGATGAATATCTGGAGGCCTCGACAGAGATGAAACGGGAGCTGTTCCCCCAGGAATCGTTTCAGCGCACATCGGCAGGGGGAACGCTGGCTACGATTACAGGCGGGCTGGAATACGGCGTCTGGTTCTGCAACCAGGAACTGTTTGACCAGTACAACCTTAAACTGCCGGAAACCCTTGAGGATATGATGGAAGCCGGAAAAGTATTTAATGAGAACGGAATCGTTCCGTTTGCCATGGGTTCCAAAGGCGGAAACCCGGCCCACGAGTTCGTAGCCGAGATTCTGGGCCAGATGCCGGACTGTGAGGAAGATTTCCGCACCATCAATGAAGAGTATACGGTGAATACGCCCAATATCAGAAAAACGCTTGAGATCATCGGGAGCATGCGTGAGCATAATCTGTTCCCCTCCGATACCATCTCCATCGGCGACTGGGACCAGCATTTTGCCATGTACAATGAAGGGAAGGCGGCCATGATCTATGCGTGGACGTGGCAGCTGTCCAATATGTCCCAGGAAATGGCGGATAAGACGGTGATCATTCCCGCCCCGGTTATGCCGGGCGGAACCAGGGATACGGCCAACTTTGCCAGATCCGGCGGCGATATGGGATATGTGATTTCCAGGAATGCGTGGGAGGATCCAGGCAAGAAGGCGGCGATTATCACGCTGGTGGATTTCCTCTATTCCAAGGAAATTCAGGAGCTGGTTCTTTACAGCGGCGGCGGAATTCCCTCAAGGCTTGATACGGAAATCGACCCGTCCAGAGTGTCAACACCAAAGCTGGCTGAGGTGATCAACTTTGCAAAGGGCAAGGAATCCTGTCCGAATCTGCCCCAGGCCTGTCCAAAGACAGAGTGCTGGACCGATTTTGCGGACGGTATTGACGAGCTGATGGCGGGAATCACCACCTGGGAACAGGTAATTGAAAACATCGATCAGTCCCTTGCGGCAGCGAAGGAAGAGTGATCTTGACAATGTCCGGGAAACCATATTCCCTGTGGCTTCCCGGATTACACAGGAAAGGGATGTTATGAATCAGAAGAACAGCAATCGAAACGGGAGAAACATGAAAACAAGGATGTTTTCTTTAAGCTTTCATTTCCCGGCCTTTGTTCTGTATACGGTCTTTTTGATTTTGCCTATGCTGACGTCACTGTATTTTTCTCTTTTGAAATGGGACGGAATAACGGCCGCCAGATTTGTGGGGATGAAGAATTTTGTGGATTTGTTTGTCAATGACCGGTATTTTAAGAAGGTGCTTCTCAATACCATAAAAAGTATGGCGGCGGGCGTCTGCATTCAGCTTCCTCTGGCCCTGATCCTCGCGTATCTTGTCTACCGTACCACACGGGGGTTCCATTTTTTCCAGTCCGTGTATTTCGTACCGGTGGTCATCTCTGCCACGGTAATCGGCCTTATGTTTTCCCTGTTTTTCAATCCTTCCTTCGGGCCGGTGAATGCATTTTTTCAGGCGGTGGGGTTAGAACGGTTTATAAAGAACTGGCTGACAGACCCGGGGGTGGTTTTATTCTCCGTAATTATGCCCGGGATATGGCAGTACATGGGATACCATTTCATTATCTTCTTAGCGGGAATGCAGTCCATACCAAAGGAAATTATGGAAAGCGCCTACATAGACGGAGCCAATTCCGTCACGGCTTTTTTTCATATTGTCATTCCCAACATAAAAGGGATGATTCAGGTATGCCTCGTTATCTGCCTTACGGGTTCCATCAAAACCTTCGATATCCCCTACCTGATGACCCAGGGCGGGCCGGGGGCAGAAAGCACGTTTTTGTCCATCTATATGTATAAAGAGGCCTTTGTGGACTCCTCCATAGGAAGGGGCACGGCGGTGGCCGTCTGTATGCTGATTCTGGCCCTGGCGGTTACGGTTCTGGTAAACGGTATATTTGTATTTCTGAATAGAAAGGATTAGGGGCGGCAAATGAAAGGAAGATGGAAACCTTTTACGGTTTTAAGGTATGCCGTGCTGATTGTCACGGCTGTATTGACCTTGTATCCCCTGTTCTGGATTGGGATCTGTTCGCTTAAGTCCAGCGAGGAGATCTACGGTTCGCCTTTTGGGCTGCCAAAAAACCCGGAATGGGAGAACTACGCCGAAAGCTGGCTGGCGGCGGATATTCCGGTTCATTTACTGAACAGTATTCTGTATGCGTCGGCGGCTCTGGCTGTGGTGGTTGTCTTAAGCTCCATGAGTGCGTATATTATTGCAAAGGTCTGGAAAAACAAGGGGATTTACAATTATTATTCTCTGGGTATCATGATACCGATCAACGCGATTATTATCCCGTTTATTCTTATTTTCAGGAAAGTGGGAATCCTAAATACCAGGGCAGGCATCATCCTGGCGTTTATTGTGACCAATCTGGCGTTCAGCATTTTTATTCTGGTGCCCTTTATGGCGGGACTGCCTGACGAGCTGGAGGACGCGGCAAGAATAGACGGGTGCAGCCGTCTTATGACCTTTGTAAAGATTGTGCTTCCCTTGTCGAAAGCCGGCCTTTCCACGGTGGGGACGTTTGTGCTGATTAACTGTTGGAACGATCTGTTTTTAAGTCTTTTGATCGTCTCCAAACAGACTTTGATAACCCTGAATCAGGTGTGCTATAACATGAAATCCCAGTATGCCGCGGATTACGGGCTCATAACCGCTACGGTTATGATCATGGTGATACCGGTGATTATCTGCTACGCGTTATTCCAGAAACAGATCGTAAAAGGAATGACAGCCGGATCAGTAAAGGGATAGACACGCAAAAAAATATTGCAAAGAGGAGAGTAACACAGGATGCTTCAATACGATAAAAAACTGGCGGAACAGGGGTTTTTCGTGACGAAATATGAGGACCGGTTTTTCTGGGACACACCGGAGAATCTGGCCCTGTATCCCTATGGAACGAAAGACGGATGGAAAAAGTATGAGAATAATCCGGTCCTGGGAGGTGAGTACAAAACCTGCTTTGACCTGTCTGTGATGGAAGATGAGGGGCTCTATAAGATGTGGTTTTCCTGGAGGCCCCATGAGTGCATCGCCTACAGTGAGAGCCGGGACGGCCTTGTGTGGACGCCCCCGGTGGAGGTGCTGCGCCCCAATCCGGAATCGGAATGGGATGCGGACGAGTTAAACCGCCCCAGCGTCATAAAACGGGGAGACCGCTATGAGATGTGGTATTCCGGACAGATGAAGCCTTATACCAATGAGGGACGCTCCTGCATCGGGTATGCCTCAAGCCGGGACGGAATCCACTGGGAGCGGTTTACCACACCGGTTATGGTGCCGGATCAGCCATGGGAACAGAATTCCATCATGTGCCCCCACGTCCTGTATGAGGAGGAAAGCGGACTCTATAAAATGTGGTACAGCGGCGGCGGGAACCATGAGCCGGATGCCATCGGATATGCCGAGAGCCGGGACGGGAAGAGCTGGAAGAAGGAGGAGGAAAACCCGGTCGTGGGAAAGGGCGGCGAACCGTGGGAGAGGGAAAAGACCGCCGCATGCCATGTCCTCAAGTGGAAGGAGTATTACTATATGTTTTACGTAGGCTTTATCCACGTGGACCGGGCAGCTATCGGGCTTGCAAGGTCCAAAGACGGGGTCACGGGATGGGAGAGATACCCCAAAAACCCGATTATAGCCCCGGATACAGACGGCTTCGACGAAAAGGCCGTGTACAAGCCTTACGTTTTAAGAGTGGGAAACCGCTGGATGATGTGGTATAATGGTGCAAAATATTTACCGGACGGGGAGGATCTTGTAATCGAGCAGATAGGGGCGGCATACTTAGAGCGGGAAGAGCTGTGGGACATCTGAGAACCATTTGAGGGAGAGGAGGCTGGTTTATGCAGAAAACAATAAAATCCGATATGATTCGGTCGAATCTGATATTGATTTTACTGGTCACTGTCTGCATAAGCTGCCTCCATATGTACCATATCTACGGCTATACGGTCCGGCAGAACCGGGAGGAGATCCTGACCATGTCGGAACAGGCCAAAAACAGTCTCAACAACATGTTGAACCAGCTGGATGTGCTTCAGTATCAGGTCACGGAGAGCCTGACCCGGTCGGCGGAATACGAGAAGGGAAGCCCCCAGTGGACCAGGGAGGGCGTCGCCTTCTTAAAGGACACGGAAAATCAATTTCAGACATTCCGCCGTGCCGTGCCGTTTGTGGTGGACATATACTGGCTGGATGATTACGGGAAGCTGTACACCACCGATTCTTCCGTGAAACGGGAGCCGCTTGAAGAAATGCAGGCCCGGTGCGGGATGGAGGGGGATGATATCTTTGTGCTGCCCTTTAAGCCGGAATATCAGATGAAGGAGGAGCAGGGCTTCGTATTTTCCTACCTGAAAAACCTTTATCGGATTAATAAGGGAAGGGAGAAGCGGGGCGTCCTTCAGATCGATATGAAAGCCTCCTATATGGAGGGGATTCTGCAGCCCATCAATGAAAATCCGTACTGTCTGGCCTATATCGGCGCAGAGGACGGCGGGGCCTGGATTCCGGCGGGAGGCTTCCATGACCGCTTTGGGCAGGGGAGGGAGCATTCCACCTATGAGCTGGAGTATGTGCTGGATAACGGGTGGCGGCTTTATGTCCGATACAGCAATGATTTTGCCTTTAAAAGCCTGAAAAACAATCTGGCATCCCTGATCATTCTGCTGTTTATTATGGTGCCTTTGTCGGTCCTCAGCGTTTATAAATATTCCGGTTATCTGACGCGGCCTCTGCAGAAGCTGACCGGAAGGATGAAACAGCTGGAGTCCGGGGAGCTGGTGGAGATCCATACGGTCAGCAAGTTTGAGGAGATACGTATTCTGGAGCAGGGGTATAACTCCATGATCGCCAAGATGGATGATATGATGACAAAAATGACGGAAATCAAAACCGAGAACATGAATGCAAAGCTGTTGGCACTGCAGGCGCAGATCAATCCCCATTTTCTTGCCAATTCCTTTGAACTCATCAGAAGCATGGCAATTCAGGGACATAAAAGCGATATAGAAAGCATTGCGGAGGCCCTGGCCATGATGTACCGCTACATTTTAAATGACAGTCAGGAGAAAGTAACCTTTGAGGAGGAGCTGGCCTACGTAAAGAACTATATCCGGATACAGGAATACCGGTTTAAGCGTTCCATCCAGGTTCTTTACCGCATCGATCCCCAGGCGCTGAAATGCAGAATGGCCCGCCTGTTTATTCAGCCCCTGGTGGAAAACGCGTTTGTCCACGGGCTGGAGCTGAAGGAAGGAATCCGGTGGATCATGCTGACCGGGACCGTGACAGAGGGAAGGCTTTACGTGGAGGTAAAAGACAACGGAGTCGGGATCGCTCCGGAGAGGCTCTCCATGCTTTTGGAGGACATTTCCGATTATGCAAAGAAGGAGAGGGTACAGACCAGGAGGATGGAGGGGAGCAGGGACAGCATCGGTTTAAAAAATATAAACAAACGTCTCTACCTGGGATACGGGGAGGACAGCTGTCTGAAAATCGTCAGCGAACCGGGACGGGGAACCGCGGTTTCGTTTTGCATCGCCATGGAAAAGGAGGGTCCGGATGGGGGAGCTTAAGGCAATTATCGCGGACGACGAGGAGAATGTCCGTTATCTGCTGATGGATTTGATCAAGTCATTCCATCTGGGAATCCAGGTGGCGGCCCAGGCAGGCGGAGGCGAGGAGGCCCTGAAACTGTGCCGGACCCTGAAACCGGATATTCTGATTTCGGATATCCGGATGCCGGGGTGCGACGGAATCCGGCTTTTGGAGGCTTTAAACGGGATGAACATGGAGATTGCCTGTATTTTTGTCAGTGCGTACACGGATTTTGAATACGCAAAAGCCGCCATTTCCAACGGCGCAAGGGGGTATATTCTGAAGCCGGTTCAGCCGGACGAGATGTACAGTCTTCTCAAAGCCGTGAAAATCGAATGGCTTCACAGACAAAAACACCGCCAGAAGGTAAAACGCATGGAGGCGGAGATCCGCAAATTGAAAGCGGAGTTTGCGGCAGCGGATATGCCGGTGGATGAAAGCGGGTACAACCGGGTGATCCGCAAGGCGTTAAACTATATTGAGGACCATTATCATGAGGATATTTCCCTTGAGTCTATCAGTGAGATTGTATTTCTGAATAAAAATTATTTTTCTGAGCTGTTCAAAAAGGAGACGGGAAAATCGTTTGTCCAGTATCTGACGGAATATCGTCTGGAGAAGGCAAAGCTGCTGCTTTCTATCGGCGGCCTGAAGGGAAATGAGGTGGCGGATATGACCGGGTTCCAGAACAACAGTTATTTTATTGCCGTATTCAAGCGATACGAGGGCTGCACTCCCAAAGAATACAGCGATTCACTTAAGGGAGAAGGGAAGGAGAAAAGCGATGTGTGATATCCGTATTAATTCGGATTTTTGGAGGCGGTATCTGGATATTGTCAGGGACCGCCTGATTCCATACCAGTGGGGAGTCCTCACGGACCAGATTGTGTGTTCTGCCCCCAGCCACGCGGTGCGGAATTTTAAGATTGCCGCCGGAGTCATGGAGGGGGAGTTTTCCGGGTTTGTTTTTCAGGACAGCGACCTGTATAAATGGCTGGAAGCCGTGGGGAACGCCCTGAAGCTTCAGAAGAATCCGGATCTGGAGGACAAGGCAGATGAAATCATCGGCTATATTGCCGGCGCCCAGGAGTCCGACGGCTACCTGAACACATATTTTCAGCTGAAGGAGCCTGATAAAAAGTGGTCCAACCTGCTGGAATGCCACGAGCTGTACTGTGCGGGCCATCTGCTGGAAGCAGCCGTGGCCTATGCCAGGGGCACGGGAAAGGACAGGCTTTTGGGGGCGGCCTGCAGGCTGGCGGACTGCATTGACCGGGTTTTCGGGTGGGAGGACGGGAAGTTGCACGGCTGTCCCGGCCATCAGGAGATCGAGCTGGGGTTAATAAAACTGTACGACTGGACCGGGGAATCCAGATACCTGAAGCTGGCTTTGTATTTTTTGGAGGTAAGAGGAAGCAACCGGTTTTTTGAGGAGGAATTTGAGAGAAGGGGAAGGATCAGCCATTGGACGAAGGGCCCGGTGGAGGAACCCAACCGATATTATAATCAGTATCCGTATACGTATTACAATCAGTTCCATGCCCCTGTGCGCAGCCAGACAAAGGCGGTGGGACATGGGGTGAGAGCCGTCTACATGTACACGGCCATGGCGCAGGCTGCCCTGCGGTGCGGGGATGAGGGGCTGCTTTCGGCCTGCAGGCAGCTCTGGGAAAACATGGTGCACAAGCAGATGTACCTGACTGGAAGCATCGGGGCAACCCCCTCCGGGGAGGCCTTTACCAGGGATTACGATCTGCCGAACGACACGAATTACAGCGAGACCTGCGCGTCGGTAGGGCTGATCCGCTTTTCCATGGAAATGCTCAGGGGGGAACCGGATTCCCGTTACGGGGATGTGATCGAGAAGGCCCTTTACAATACCATACTTGCCGGAATGGCCGTGGACGGGAACCATTTTTTCTACGTGAATCCCATGGAGGCGGTGCCGGAAATCTGCGATGCCAACCCGGAGCGCAGCCATATTAAGACTGTAAGGCAGGAGTGGTATTCCTGTGCCTGCTGCCCGCCGAATATAGCCAGAACCATAACGGATATAGAGAGTCTGATATACACCGTATCCGGCAGCCGGATCTTTGTCCATCAGTACATAGGCAGCCGGCTTGAGACAGAGCAGGAGGAGGGGACGGTGAGGCTGTCTCTGGAGGCGGATTTTCCGTGGAGCGGTAAAACGAAGCTTCGGGTGAACGGGCCGGACACGTTCTGCGGGGAGATTGCGCTTCGGATACCGGAGTGGTGTACCCGGTATACCCTGGCCGTCAACGGGGAAAATAAAAGGCTGGAAGACCTGGACACAGAGAGAGGCTATCTTATCGTGAAGAATATCTGGAAAAAGGGAGACTGCCTGGAATGGAACATGGAGATGGAGCCCCGCTTTGTCCAGGCAGACAGGAGGGTGTTCTATAACGCAGGGAAAGCGGCCCTGATCCGTGGGCCTCTGGTGTACTGCATCGAGGAGATTGACAACGGGCCCTATCTGTATGAATGCAGGGTCGACGGGGCGTGTGTCCCCCTGGAGGCGTGGGAGGAGGAACTGGGAGGCTACTGTTCGCTTTCGATGCCGGGAGTACGGTATCGGGGCCGGACCCAGGAAAAACTATATGACAGGGTGAAGATTCATAAGGAGAAGATCCGTCTGAAGGCGGTTCCGTATTTTCTGTGGAACAACCGAGGCCGGGGAGAGATGGCCACATGGATGCCGCTGATGTGAGACGGGACAGGCATTGAGAAATCTTCTTAAAATGAAAAGGGGGCTGCTGCACTGATAGTTTTCTAAACATCATTGCAGCAGCCCCGTATTTGGTGGGATTCGTTTAAGCAGTAAAAAACATAATATAGCCCTAGATGGGCCTTCTTGAAAAATGGTACAATGAACTAAAAATTTTCAAGGAGGCTCTTTTTATGAACAATACTGTATTGACTTCCGCTCATATTACCGCATATACACGATACCTTATAGCAGAAGAGAAGGCGGCTGCGACGATTGAAAAATATCTTCAGGATATCCAGGCATTTATTTTGTGGATGAATGGAAAGGAAGTGACAAAAGAAGCGGCTATTCAATGGAAATCATATCTGGTAGAGAGCGGCAGGGCACCGGCTACCGTCAACACAAAGCTGTCTGCCGTTAATGGCCTGTTTCGCTATCTGGGATGGAATGATTGTCAGGTGAAATTTTTGAAAGTGCAGAAGCGAGTGTTTCGCGATATGTCGAGGGAGCTGACACGAGAGGAATATAAACGTCTCCTGAACACAGCCGACAGCCTGAATATGGAGTGGCTGGCACTGCTTATGGAGACAATCTGTTCTACTGGGATTCGGGTATCTGAAGTGAAATATATAACAATAGAAGCTTTGACAACGGGGCGGGCAGATATCTATCTCAAAGGCAAGATCCGCACAATCCTCCTGCCAAGTAAGCTGTCCCGAAAACTGAAAAAATATGCTCAAAAGAAAAAAATCGTCTCCGGCGAAATCTATCGCACGGAAAATGGTAAAAGTCTGTCACGGCACCAGATCTGGAAAGCCATGAAAATGTTGTGTTCCAAAGCCGATGTGGAACCGTCTAAGGTATTCCCACATAACCTGCGCCATCTGTTTGCCGCTACATTCTATCATATGACAAGAGATATCGTAAAGTTGGCGGACCTGCTGGGCCACAGTTCCGTGGAGACTACACGCATCTATCTGCTCACGACCGGAGTGGAGCATGTGAGACAGCTGGAAAGGCTGGGACTAGTCAGCTGAATGCAACAGAATCCATATTTTGTTGGCATAAGAAAAAACTTTACGGAAACACAGCAAAACTCTTTCTTAAAAACGCCGAAAGGAACATTCTTAAAAATAACGAACAGTAAAGGATGCCCAAAGATTTGTACATTCTGTCTTTCCTATACGTTATTTTTGTATTCAGTGAAATAATGGTGAAATGAAAATATAAGATTAAACATCCATTACATATTGCATTTATGGTTTCCTGTGTGTTATAATGTTTCCAAAATATGTATTTGTCTCTCTGTTTTTAACAGAATATGGATTCTGTTGCCGGGAGACTGACAGGGGAGAGGATGGTGAAATGAGACATTCCACGAAAAAACTGGATTTGACCGGTTTGCAGTATGGAAAGCTGACAGTTATTACCCCAGCTGAGAATATCGGAAGTAAGATGGCATGGCTGTGTCAATGTGACTGTGGGAAGAAAATCATAGTCAAAACCTGTTATTTGCGAAACGGACATGTGTCCAGCTGCGGGTGTGCAGGGACAGAAGAAGCAGTTTCAGGATTTCGGGTTTTGACTTATATGGATGGAACTTGTGTGGAGATGCTGCGTGCCAAGACTGTACGCCGCAACAATACCAGCGGTGTCCCGGGGGTGGACTGGAGAAGAACAAAAGGTACGTGGCGCGCATCTATCTGTTTTAAAGGAAAAAGATATTATTTAGGAAGTTATAAACATTTTGATGACGCTGTGAGGGCACGTAAAGAGGCTGAAGAGAATATGCATGATCGATTTCTAATGGAATTTAGCAAAACAGAATCGTGAAAGAGGGGAAGCAGTATGGAACATGAGCATCTTTCGCGGAAATATTCTGCTGGAATGTGTGTTGATGATGGCAGGAACTGAGGGAAACTGGTGCATGGCAAACCATGGGAAACTGTGGGACCGCAAAGCTATGGGAACTAAAGTGTCGGACGGCGAATTGAGGGAGACGCAAACAGCGAATTATTTTTCCGACATTTATCTCATTGACTGCGCAGTGCTGTCTGCAAATGCACAATCCTGCC
>JAAWLV010000073.1 GCA_022798105.1 Hungatella sp. | reverse complement strand
GGTATATTTCTGTTGCACTGTCCCTGGAGTCGCCTCCGCCAGACGTTATCTGGCATCCTGCCCTGTGAAGCCCGGACTTTCCTCTCCCGCAGCCTTTCGGCTCTGCGGCAGCGGCCATTTGTCTTACTCCCAATTACCATAACTGCATTGCCGGACGCGCTCTAAGCCTCGTCGATGGCCTTGCCGATATCATGCCTCATATACTTGTTATCGAAGCGCACCCACTCTGCCGCCTCGTAGGCATTCTTTCTCGCCTCCCTCAGATCGGTTCCCAGAGCCGTCACTCCCAGCACACGCCCGCCGTTTGTGACGATCTCTCCGTTTCCGTCAAGCCTGCTGCCTGCGTGGAACACATAATATCCGTCCTTGTCCTTAAAATTCTCAAGTCCGTAAATGGGATACCCTTTCTCATAGTGCTCCGGGTAGCCCCGGGACGCAAGCACCACGCACACTGCGGCATTGTCCTCAAAGTCCAGTTCCACCTTATCCAGGGTTCCGTCAATACATGCCTCAAACACATCCACGATGTCGTTCTTCATCCGCGGAAGCACCACCTGGGTCTCCGGATCGCCGAACCTGGCGTTATACTCCAGAACCCTGGGCCCTTTATCCGTCAGCATCAGACCAAAGAAGATAATCCCTTTAAATTCTCTTCCCTCGGCGCTCATGGCCGCCACCGTAGGCTCAAAAATATGCTTCCGGCAGAACTCATCCACCTCACTGGTGTAGAAGGGACTGGGGGAAAATGTCCCCATCCCTCCGGTGTTGAGCCCTGTGTCCCCGTCGCCGGCCCGCTTGTGATCCTGGGCGGAGGTCATAATCCGGATGGTCTTTCCGTCCACGAAGGACAGCACCGAAACCTCCCGCCCGGTCATAAACTCCTCCACCACAATCCGGTCTCCCGCAGATCCGAACTGTTTATCCATCATCAGGGTTTTGACTCCCTCCCTGGCCTCCTGACGGGTCTTGCAGATAAGGACTCCCTTCCCCAGGGCCAGCCCGTCCGCCTTGAGCACAATCGGCATAGGGGCCGTCTCCAGGTAGGAAAGGGCAGCCTCCGGCGAGTCAAAAGTCTCGTAGGACGCCGTGGGGATGTTGTATTTTTTCATCAGATCCTTGGAGAACGCTTTGGATCCCTCAAGAACAGCCGCATTCTTTCTGGGGCCGAACACCTTAAGGCCCGCCGCCTCAAAGGCGTCCACCGCACCTGCCGCCAGAGGGTCGTCCGGTCCGATGATCGTCAGATCGATCTCCTTTTCCCTGGCAAATGCAGTCAGTTTATCAAAGTCCATAACCCCGATATCCGCGCACTCCGCAATCTGCGCGATTCCCGCGTTGCCCGGAGCACAGTATAGTTTATCCACCTTTTTGCTCTGGGCAACTTTCCATGCAATGGCATGCTCTCTTCCGCCGCTGCCTGTAATCAGCACTTTCATTGTCTTCCCTCCTTCGCAAAGAAGCGCCGGCGTATCCCCGGCGCCTATACCGCCCCGTTGGCGATCCTGTCAATGGCCTCCGGCAGAATCTTCCACTCCGCTTCCTCCATAACCCGCCTCTGGAGAATCTCCGGCGTATCCCCGGGCAGCACCTCCACCGCCTTCTGCAGGATAATCGGTCCGGAGTCCATGCCCTCGTCCACAAAATGCACCGTGGCCCCTGTCAGCTTCACGCCTCTTTTTAAGGCTGCCTCGTGTACCTTCAGCCCGTAGTATCCCACTCCGCAGAAAGACGGGATCAGGGACGGGTGGATATTGATGATCCGGTTTCGGTATTTCTGAATCATCGCCGCCGGAATCGTCACCAGAAAACCGGCCAGCACGATGAGATCCAGGTTATACTCGTCTGTCTTCTCAAGCAGCGCTTCGTTAAACTTCTCCCGGCTGTCAAAGGATTTGGGGGATAAACACACAGCCTCAATCCCCCGGCTCCTTGCGCGTTCCAGGGCGTAAGCCCCCGGGTTGTTGCTGATGACAACCTCCACGGCGGCGCCTCTGATCTTTCCGCTGTCTATGGCATCCAAGACGGCCTGGAGATTGGTCCCACCGCCGGATACCAGGACGCCCACTCTCAGCATAAGGCCACCCCTTTTTCTCCCTCTTCCACAGAGCCGATAACATAAGGTGTATCCCCGGCGGCCTTTATGGCCTCCAAAGTCCGCTCCACATCCTCTTTATCCACCGCCACGATCATGCCGATTCCCATATTGTAAGTGTTGTACATCATCTCTTCTGCAATATCGCCCTTCTCTGCCAGCAGGCCGAATATGGCGGGAATCTCATAGCTGTCCTTGCGAATCACCGCCCGGGTCCCCTCTTTCAGCATCCGGGGCACGTTCTCATAAAATCCGCCGCCGGTAATATGGCAGCAGGCTTTTACGGTCACGCCATGGTTCTTTATGCTCTTTAAGGCCTTCACATAGATCCTGGTAGGCATCAGAAGCGCCTCGCCGAGAGTTTTTCCCAGCTCCTCATAGTAAATGTTCAGCCCTTCCCTGGTCAGTTCCTTCTCAAACACCTTCCGCACAAGGGAGAAACCGTTGCTGTGGACACCGGAGGAGGCCATGCCGATAAGCACATCTCCCGCCTTTAAATCCCCGCCGGTGATCATGTCCTTCCGGTCGCACACCCCTACGGCAAACCCTGCCAGGTCATAGTCCTCCTCAGGCATAAGCCCCGGGTGCTCCGCGGTCTCGCCGCCAATCAGCGCGGCCTCCGACTGGACGCATCCTTCTGCCACGCCTTTCACAATCTCCGCAATCTTCTCCGGATAATTCTTCCCGCAGGCAATATAGTCCAGGAAAAACAGCGGTTCGCCGCCGGCGCAGGCAATGTCATTGACGCACATGGCCACCGCGTCAATGCCTATGGTATCGTGCTTATCCATAAGAATCGCCAGCTTTACCTTGGTTCCGCATCCGTCTGTTCCGGACAAAAGCACCGGATCCTCCATCTCCTTAATCCCGGCCATGGAAAAGGCGCCGGAAAATCCTCCCAGCCCTCCTAAGACCTCCGGGCGCATGGTCCTTGCCACATGTTTTTTCATCAGTTCCACCGACTTGTAGCCAGCCTCGATGTCCACTCCGGCTTTCTTATAATCCATAATCTCCTCCATCTTCTCTGCTGCGTATGCTCCAGATTCCTTATCTGTCTCTATCTCGTTACTGTTCACTGATACCCAGCAAACAGCAACCCTATCGCTTCATCTGACCCAGATATTCCTTATATCCAATCTTGTCAAGCTTCTCGGCCTTTGCCGCAACATCATTTTTCAGAGATTCCGAGTAAGCTTTCAGTCTCTCCAGAAGTTCCGGATCCGACACCGCCAGGATCTTGGCCGCCAGAATCCCCGCATTGGTCCCGCCGTTAATGGCCACCGTGGCCACGGGAATGCCTGAGGGCATCTGGACGATGGAGTAAAGGGAATCCACCCCGCCCAGATCAGAAGTCTTCATGGGAATGCCGATAACCGGCATGGGAAACAGCGCGGCACACATGCCGGGCAGATGGGCTGCTTTCCCCGCTCCTGCAATCACTACCTTAACCCCCTTCTCCTCCAGGGATTTTGCATACTGAAAAAAGATATCCGGTTCCCTGTGAGCCGAGATTACCGTCATCTCAAAATCAACTCCCAGTTTCTCCAGGATATCCGCCGCCTGCGCCATAACAGGCATATCGGAGTCGCTGCCCATTACGATTCCCACTTTAGCCATAACAATTCTCCTTTTCTGCTGTTGGATTGGTTCAAAATATTTCATGAAAACATCATACAAGGTTTTCGAAATGGCGTCAATAGCTTTTCTTGGAATCCGTCAGTTTTATCGGTTCCGCTGATTGCTGTTAAACTCCCACAATCCCATGAAAACCGCCCCGCCTCTGATTTTCAATCATCCGCGGGGCGCCTGCCCTTTATATGGTGTTCTTTTTTATTTGGCCTGGTCAAGGCATTTCTTCACGGCCTCCATAATCCGCCCGCTGGTCAGGGTAGCTCCTGTCACCCCGTCCACATCCGGGCTGTTCTGCTCCACAATAGCGGCCGGAACTTTCTCGATGGCAGGGCCTGCGATGTTCTCCGTCTCCTGATGGCTCACCACAGCCACCTGGCTTATTTTTCCGCCTGCCACAACCACCTGCACCGTCATATCGCCGTTCTGGCCGTCCACCGTGGCCTCATAGGAGCCGTCCCTGATTCCGCTTAAATCGTAGCTCTCTTTCGAAACCGCTTCCCTCTCAAACAGCTCTTCTGCCAGAACAAAGGAGGCCGCCTTTACCGGATCTCCCTCTGCCGGCTCCAGCTTCACCGTGTTGCGGCCCGTAATCCGTCCGAAAGCCACAGGGCCCATAACCCCGGTGCCGCCGGAGACAAATTTCCCCCAGATGCCGCCGACCACTTCTCCCGCCGCATACAGGCCGGGAATCGGATTTCCCGCCTCGTCAATTACCTGCATGTCGCCGTTGACGGTGACGCCGCCCAGAGTCATTACCACCAGAGCCTTGATGGGCACCGCGTAGTACCGATCGCCCTCAATCTTGTTCACCGCCAGGCTGTAGGCTGTGGGCGTTCCCCCAAAGTCCCGGCCGAACTCATCTGTCCCGCCGCTTTCCACAGCCTCATTGTAGGTTTTCACCGTCTCCGCCAGGGCGTCGGCGGGAACGCCGATGATTCCTGCCAGTTCCTCAAGGGTGCCGGCAGACTGAATCAGCTTATGGCCTATGCCGTCCTCCGGCTCATAGTAGAAATTCCACATGCCGGCCCCGCCTGCTGCCTTCAGATCCTCGATAATCTTATCTGTAAATATATTGTACTGCACCGCGCCGGTCTGCTCCTCCAGGGCGGTCTCCCTGGGTACCACCTCATCCAGGGTCTCATTGATAAAGCGCTTTCCCTCCTGGTTCACATAGATGCCGCCGGCCTTCCACATGTACACGTCGCCGATGGCCCCCTTGCCGGGAGCAAACTCCAGACCCATGGGGAATGTAGGGATATAAGACAGTTTTTCCCGGTCCACCGCGGCTCCCACAGTCTGCATAATGCGGATCCCTTTGCCGTCCGCGCTGTCCGCTCCGCCTACCAGGTATTTGTCGCCGTGTTTCGCGTACTCTCCCATCATCTTCGGATTGCCAGAGTAACCGCCTGTCGCCATGATGATGCCTTTCTTTGCATTGTACTGCACGGTCTTTTTCGTGTCGCTGTTGTAGGCTACGGCCGTCAGAACCTGGCCCTTTTCATTTCCTATAAGCTCCGTCACTTCCGTATAGTAGTCAATGGAAATGTTGTCATAGCCTGCCGCCTCTTTGTCCAGTATCTCATGAACCGCCGACTTATAATTGGCCGGATCCATGGCTTTCGGCTTGTAAGTCCTGGGAACGGAGTACAGCTGATGCTCCGGGGCAAACACGCTCTTTTTGCCGTTCTGCTCCGCAAATGTGTACGTGCTGAGGCCGTGGTCCCACAGCCATTGGACAGCGTCCACATCCTCCTCCACGAAAATCTCGATAAGCTCCCGGCTGCCAAGGCCTGCGCCGTTGGACATGATATCTTCAATGTAGGACTCTTTCGTGTCCTCGATTCCGTCCAGCTCCTGGATGACCGTCTCGGCACCGGACATGGAACCGCTGGTAAAATTTAAGGAACCGCCGGTTTTTCCAAGCTTCTCCACAAGGATGACGCTCTCTGCCCCCTCATCTGCAGCCGCTATGGCTGCCGACAGGCCTGCCCCTCCTGCACCCACGATGACCACATCTGCTTCCTTCACCTCATCACAATCGGGAACTTCCCCTCCGGCCGCCTCTGCCTTTGTCTCCCTCTCTGCAGCGGTCTCTTCCTTCGTCTCCGGCGCTTCTGTCTTCGCGGCAGCGGTCGTCTCCTGGGCCTCTTTCGTCTGCTGAGATGAGGCATTGGAAGAACATCCCCCAAGAACCATGGCTGCTGCCAGTGCCGCCGCCAACATTCGTTTCTTCATAAAAAAATTTCCTCCTCCTTATTATTTTTTAAAAATTGTTGCTTTTATTATATCTTTTCAGTAAAATAAAGTCATACGTTTTTCGGTATAAATCCTGTCAAAATCATTCCCTGCAGCCTGTAACCCACACCCAAAAAGGAGAACGACCATGGCCCCAAAAACACATTTCAGCTTCCTTCCGCCGCTGACCGAAGATCCCCTCTCTTTAGAGTTAAAAAAATACCGGCTTACCCTGGTCTCCTTCGGCTGTTTCAGGCCTTTAAAGCCTCACGCCGACAAAAACACCATTCTTCCCTACCACCGGATCATCTATGTGACCCGGGGCTCTGTCCGCTATGAGATTCACAATACTTCCATAACATTAAAAAAGGGGGATGTACTCTACACTCCCCCCAATACCATTTACAATGCCCTGAGCTTAGACGAAACCGTCCTGCCGGAATTCCTCTATCTGTACTTTCAGGTGCTTCCCCACCATGAAGAAAAAAATTTTATCCGCATGATGGAAACCTCCCTGAGAATACGCATCTTCCACGCTCTTCGCTCCCCTGTGGAGCTCTATTTCGGCGCCATAGCGGAGGAATACGAAAACAAACGGCCCGGATATCACCGCAATATCCACTGTCTGTTTACCCTTCTCATTGTGGAACTGCTTCAGAGAAAGGATTTCTATCCCGGCGAGCTCTATCCCCACGCGCCAGCTGCCGGAGCCGACCTGCTTTTGAATAAAGCCACCGGTTACATCGCGGCAAACATCCGGGAACCTCTGCGGATTTCCCAGGTAAGCCGCGCCTGCGGTGTCAGCGAAAGCTATCTGTATAAGATTTTCATCTCCGGCCTCTCCCAGACGCCGAAAGAGTATATCTTAAAATGCAAGATGGAGTACGCCGCCCTGCTCCTTAAAGAACAGACGATGACCGTCACCCAGATTGCCAGAGAGCTGGGCTTTGCCAATCCCAACCACTTTTCCAACACCTTCTTTAAAGTCATGGGAATCCGTCCTTCCCGGTACTGCCGGGCCCTCCCCGGTTCCCCGCCCCAAAACGTTGGGCCTTAACCGTTTTACACCGTATCCGGTTCTTCTTTTACAAGCTCTGCTGACTCCACGATGGCGTTTAACTCTTCCCGGTTGTCCTCAAAATCATCCGGCAGGCTGCTCTGTATGACCACCGCAAATTTTTTATCAGCCTCAAAATCCACCAGGCTGAAGTGATAGATATTCTCAGACGAATCTTTTTCACCCACATATGTGATCTGGGTGATAACCTTATATTCCAGATCCTTTATCTCCTGCTCCTGATACACAGAGACATTCTCCCTGCGGTACATCAGCTCTGTTATCTGGTAATCAAGTACCTCCTCCGGCCTTGTCTCCTCTTCAAAATCAGAGTAGCTGTACACAAATACCCCTGTATATCCCTTTAAACTTTTAAGGCGCAAATCATAGGGCGCAGGATCTTCGTACGCTTCCCACCCCTCCGGCACAGCCATCATCAGGCTCCCGTCTATGGAAACTGCCGTTTCTTTAAGGGTATCCTCCGGCTTCTCCCCTTCCCGGGCCGCAAGCGCCTCCCTCTGTCTGTCCATAATCCTTCCGGCAGGGCTGCACCCGGCCATAAAACATAAGATAATCCCCACCCATACTATTTTCCTCATGATTTCCCCCTCTTTCTTGTATTATTGAACCTAATCATTTATCTTTTTTATATTCCTCGATCACACAAGTATGGCATTTCTTCTCGTCATAACAGATTCCTACCAGAAGAATCTTCCCTGTATATCCTTCCAGCCAATCTGCATACCGCCGGTCCTTTATCTGCGCGATAGCTCCCTCTGCGGATTGATTCCACTTCAATTCCACCACCAGGGCCGGCTTGTCTATATTCCGCTTTGGCAGATACACAACATCCGCAAAACCTTTCCCTGAGGGCAGTTCCAGAAGCGGATTCATATAATAAGCCTTTGCACTGTAATACGCCATCAGGATCGTGCAGGTAAGCGAATTCTCATCCTTGTATTTGAGCATAGATGCAGTCTCGTTGTGAATCGTGTCCACTCCTTTGGCAACTGCTTCCCCATCCAGCTCCCAGGTTCTTTCAAGCAGTCCGTTCGAATGCTCCAGTGCCTGTATCAGTCCATCCCATCCCCCTGTTTTTACAGACCTGATAAACTCCCTGGTAATCTCCTGATTCGGAATAAATACTTCTGAAGTCTTTTCATCAAAGGACAAATACCCAAGGTGCAGCAACAAAGTGAGCACATCATCCTTGTTTTTAAAGGTAGTCATATCATTCTGGCTGGTAGACGGATCGATTTCACAGCGCACATCACTGAGCATGCCAATCACAGATTCCTTTAATCCATCAAAATTCATATCGATATAAATTTTTAATGCCTCATACGTCTCCGTCCCGCTCCAATAACTCCGAAAGGCTCCGCTGTCCATTAATTCCGTTACGGCCTGAGGATTATAAATATGAAAATCTCCCATCAGATAACCGTCATACCACTCTCTTGTTTTTCCGTAATCTATGGTATATCTCCTGCAAAGCGCTTCCACTTCCTCTTCTGTAAAACCGAAATATTCCGCAAAAGGTCCTGGATTCAGCATGGAAAATTCCTTAAACATATTAATAGCGGAATGCTCCCCATATTTTTTAATAGGAAGTATCCCGGTCATATATGCCAGTTCCACATATTCCGCACCTTTAAAAAGCCCTCTGAGGAAATCCAGATAAGCCTTCTGTATCTCCTGCCGTTCTCTCGCAAACCGGAACACACAGTCCCATTCATCGATGATAAAGATAAAACATTCTTTTGTATGTGCATAAATTTGTCCCAATACGCCAGGAAGCCCATATTGATCCACAGCAAAACAGCCGCTGTATTCCGCTTCCAATTCACGAATCACCGATTCCTGTATCTTATCGATAAAGATATCCAGATGTGATTCGTCAAAAAGGAACCGGTGAATATCCAGCCGTATTACATTATGCTTGTTTAAATGTGTCAGAAAAGACTCCTCATCTTCAATTTTTCTGCCGGCAAACAGTTCAGCTGAATCACAGCCCCTTCCATAATAGGCGGCAAGCATATCCGCTGCCATGGACTTTCCAAAACGGCGCGGACGGCTTACACAGACATATTTTACTCTGGAACGATTAAGTCTCTGATTTATGAGGGCAATCAATTTCGTCTTATCAATATAAAAATCATCATTCACTGCCTGCCGATAAGCTTCGTTTCCCGGATTCAGATACAGTCCCATAAGTTCTACCTCCCAGCCCTGACTGAATTTAGCTCAAATATACCGCGAAGTGGGGCGGCTGCTTTTCGTTTTATCTTATCATAAAAGTCTGTTTGCCGCAATATGATACCAAAAAAGACCACCAAGCCGGGATTAACCGGCTTTGGCGGTCTTTATATTTTTATACGTTTATAGGTCGTCCATGCATCGCCCACATCGTGCTCCTTCGCGTTGGCGGTGGATAACATATTTTGAAAATATTTCTTGACGTTTGCCCGTTTATGATGTATTATATCTATGACTGTTTTAGTTTTTTAGGTCACAGAAGGAGAAAACTATATGGCAAGAAGTTTTACAAAACGGGAAAAAGAAAACATCAAAAGAAGTTTGCAGGAAGCCTGTAAGCAGAGTTGGACCCAGTACGGCTATAAGAAAACAAGTGTCGATGACCTCTGCAAACAGGCAGGAATCTCAAAAGGGGCGTTCTATCTTTTCTTCGAATCGAAAGAGGCTCTCTTTTGTGAGGTGCTGTGTTCCGTACAGGAACAAATCTGTACTGCGGCGCTCAAGGTAATCGAAAAGCACAAAGAAAAGCGTGGTGTTGCCGAAGCCTTAAAGCTCATTTACCGGGAATATGATAAAAACAATTTTTTGTACCATTCGGACAGTACGGACTTTACAATCTTGATGAATAAGCTATCAGAGGAACAGGCAGAGAAAATCCGGGAATCCAATCGCATGAGCCGGCAGCTTTTTACAGGCCGGCCCTATTTAAAATTCAAAGTTGATGAGGATTTGGCCTTGTCCGTTATCTACTCTTTGATTATGAATATCAAAAATAAGGATATTCTTCCACACAATCATGTGGGAACTTTTGATTTTATGGTTGACCATCTGATTGACAGTTTAATTCAAAATTGATGGAGGTACAAAATGAAAACAGAAGTTATAAGAAAAAATAATACAGAGGTTGCACTTATCAGCAGTGACGAACTGCTGATTACGGATGTCCAGTCGGCATTGGACCTGATTATGACAGTAAAATACGAAACAGGCTGCACAAATATTGCCGTAAACAAGGAAGCGATTGCAAACGATTTCTTTGTCCTCAGTACTTGTCTGGCAGGAGAAATATTACAGAAATTCATCAACTATGGCGTGAGGTTTGCTGTATACGGCGATTTTTCAAACTATACCAGTAAGCCGCTAAAGGATTTTATGTATGAGAGCAATAGAGGAAAGGATTTTTACTTTCAGCCCACTGCCTCCCTTGCGGTTGACAGACTCACCGGATGTGCAGATAACCGCTAAGCCGCAGAGCCGATGAATTTTGCGTTTATGTCACAGTTCATCGGCTCTGCCATTTCCCGTCACACAGGATTCACGCAGCGATGCCTAAACATGCAGCCCTGCTACACGGTCACGTCCACATATTCGCCCGCGGCCGGGGCCGGGTGCAGGCCCGCCCCCGAACTGTCGTAGGTCGTATCCTCCATGCCGGCTTTTGCGGCCGCCGTGTCCCCGGCCCCGGCCACAGCCCCTTCTCCCGCCGACTCTGCCTGGCTTTTTCCCTCCGGGCTGATCTGCAGATCAGCCAGGTCTGAACCCTCACTGACCCCGGCCTCACTGCCTGAGGCTTCCTCTTTAAGCCGCTTTTCCAGCTCTTTTCGCTCCCGTCGCCTGGCCTCTGTCAGCTCCTCCCGAAGCATTTTCTCCTGCTCCTTCATCTCTTCGGCGTCCGCCTTCATGCCCTCCCCGGCTTTCTCCCCGTACTGGTCGGCCTGTTCCTTCATCCCGGCCGCATATCCAAGGGCACGCTGCATCTTGTCCGTGTCCCCTTTGCGCTCTGCCTCCTTAGCCACGCTCATGGGTGTGGATATCAGGCTTATACTGGCTCCGGCCCCTGCCAGGCCTTCCATGGTCTTTATGTTCATATTCCAGCCTCCTTTTGTCCCTGCACAACTCCCGGGCAGCGGCGATAAAGTGCTGCCGCCGGCCGGAAACCGCGCACGCAGTTTTATATCGACACTTATAATTTCGGCCTCTCTGCCGGAAGTTTTAGAACCATGGAACAAACGGTCTCTTTCGTGTTATGTACGGTACATGGGCAGGAGAACCGATATGGTAAATATTCCGTTCTCCGCCTCCACGCGGACCGCTCCGTTGTATCCTGCGGCCGCTGCCCTGATATTTCCAAGCCCCAGTCCGTGTCTGCGAAAATCTCCCTTCCCCCTTCTGCCCGCCTTTCCGCTGTCTTGCCCGGGGCCGCCTCCCTCCCCCATCTCCATGGAGTTTTGCACCTCCATAAAAAGACAGCTTTTCACCGTCCCCATATACACATGGATAAAGGGGCCGTCCTGCGCCTTAAGCTTTGCGCAGGCCTCCAGAGCATTGTCCAGGATATTCCCGGCGATGATGCACAGGTCCACCTCCTTCACCGGACAATTCTTTGGCACTCTCACATCACACTGCCAGCGGATATCCCGTTTAAGGGCCTGCTGCCTTTTATGGTACAGAAGGGCATCCATCACCAGACTTCCCGTAGCCTCATCGCCTGCCCCCACGGCTCCCATCTGCCCCATCTCCCTCAGATACTCCACAGCCTGCTGCCACTGCCGGTTTTGCACCAGGTTCTCCAGGGCCAGCATATGGTTTTTCATGTCATGCCGCAGCCGCTCCATGGAACCGTACTGCTCCTCCATCATCTCATAATAGGCCGCCTGGGCCCGGTACTGCTCCCTCTCCTGCTCCTCCCTTACGATCCGGTCCGTCCCAAAGACAAAAAAGCCCGCCGCAGCCATGGACAGCCCGGTAAATACGCACATGGCGCCGTGACTGAAAAGCTGGTTCTCATACAGCCCGAACTTCATCCA
Source organism: Hungatella sp. (assembly GCA_022798105.1). Classification (GTDB taxonomy): domain Bacteria; phylum Bacillota; class Clostridia; order Lachnospirales; family Lachnospiraceae; genus UBA3402. The sequence goes on along the minus strand of JAAWLV010000073.1, from coordinate 1,518 downwards.
GTTCTGGACCAGGATCCCGTTGCTGGCACCCCAATTCACAAGGTCAGTCACAAAGAGAAGGCACCCAAGAGGCGCTGACAGCCAGAGATATAAGCTTCCCCTTTTGCCCTCGAATACCGGCTTGAGAGCCTTTGACAGCCTGCCTACAGCCCATATCCCGGCCCCATAAGTCATAACCGTACAGACCCTTCCCATCCACGGTCCTATGACCGCAGCGGCCTCCCCTTTGCCTTTTACACAGCCAATCAGCACCAGGGCCCCGAAGGAGAAAAAGGAGTCCCCGAAATTCCACAGAAGCTCCGTCATAACCATCCCAAGGACAGCCGCCAAAACCCGCTTCTCCATCTCCCCTCCAAACACCGCCGCCGTAAGGATCCCCAGCAGAATATGGCTGCACGCCGCATGGGTGATATAGGGGACGTTCCCTCCTGCCGCCCACATCCTGAGAATCAGACTCCCGCCCAAAATAAGCAGACCGAAGATCCCCTCCCGCCGCCGGCTCCCCTGAAGATGCGTCCCCAAAAACCTGGAAATGCCCCCCGCATACAGAATATGGCACGCCAACCACAGCCCTCCGTCCAGAAATCCTTCCTCCCCGCTCACAGGATCCCCCCGTTTTTTCTCACATAGGCCACCATCTCCTGGCAGAACTGCTCATACCTGCGCCTGGCGATGAGAATCCGCTCCCCGTTGTCAAGGACTGCCTCCTGCCGGTTGTAAACCTCCACATGCCCCAGATTGATCAGATAGCTTTTATGGCACCGGAAAAACCCTTTGCCCTTAAGCTGCCTCTCCAAAGCCCCGATCTGCTCATACCAGGTAAAAACCCCCTGCTCCTCATGCACCTCGATCTGCCTTCCCCGAATCTCAAAATACCGGACCGAATCCAGAAACAGCTTTCTCACCTGCCTATCCCTGCTGACCACGATGTACTCCCGAAAGAGCTGCCTCTCCCTCTCCACGGCCCGCCCAAGCACGTGTCTTAACTTCCCCTCATCCACCGGCTTCACCAGATAATGGAAGGCCTCCACGTCGTAGGCGTCGAACACATAGTCCCGGCTGGAGGAGAAAAACACCAACATCCTGTCAAAGTCCATCCTGCGGCACTGCCTTGCCGTCTCCATGCCGTCCATCCCCTCCATGAGGATGTCCAGGAAAATAACATCAAACCGCCCCAGGGATTTCAGCAACTGCCTTCCGCTTTGAAACTGTTCGACGCAAAACGCTGCCCCCATCTCCTCCATGATAGTCCGGATCTGGGCCGAAATAGTCAGGCAGTCCAGAAGTTCATCGTCACAAACCGCAATAGATACCATGATTTCGCCTCACTTTCCAATCTCTTTCCCTTCATCTCATCAATATGGTGCAAATATAAAGAACCGGACCGGTTTTGCCCCAGACAAAACCAGCCGGTCCTCAGACTCTACATCATCTGCTTCCCATACGTCTCCATACACTCCCTGGCCTCCTCAGGAGACAGGCCAATCTTACTGCTCAGCCTTTTTAAGATAACCTCCT
>JAAWLV010000072.1 GCA_022798105.1 Hungatella sp. | reverse complement strand
TAAATTGCCATTTAACTGAGTGATCTGATCCATGATTGTCTTCCCCATAGCCGCATCCAGCGCCTTAAACCCTGCCTGCGTAGTCTCTCCGTTATTCACCAAATCGGCCCTTGTCAGCACTGTCTCATTAAGAGCCTCATGCATCATCTCTATCAACTCATTTAGGTAATCCACCTGCTCCTGGGCCTGCTGCACAATCTTTTCCAAATCGGCAATGTAGGGCCCGGCTTCAAATCCCTTCCCAAACAGCGGATGTGCCCTGCAGTTAAATGTAAACCCGCAGCTCGAAACCCTTCCTTCATTGTATTCCAGCGTTATCACCGCTGCCACTTTTCCTGGTGACTGCAGTTCACTCCCCTGGAATATGTATTCATAAGTACCGACATTTATCCGGGGTGCCCCTTGGATAACCATCCCATTACTAAGTTTAAAAAACAGGGAGGCCTTAACAGGGTTTTTAATATATTCTTCATTATCCTTCACCCTGATTAACAATTTTACCTTCCCATAATCCCCCTGGGTGACTTCAATCCCCGTATCAACCGGTCCCCCCTGTTTGACATTCAGTACAATATTGTGCTCAACCATCCCTATACCACCTTTCCTAAAATAACATAAGTCCTCCCTACCCTTGCGAGAAGCACCATATCCCCGACGGCTGGGGAGTAGCTTTTAAGGTATTTATACAGCTTCCTGGAATTTGCTGTTTCCCCGTTAAACAGCAGCACAGGCCTCCCGCCTTGCAAGCCTGTCACCTTTGCCATCCTGTAGCTTCCCTGTGTGCCCCCAAGAGCCCCCTCCATCTCCTCTGCCCTCTGATTAGCATTCTCAAACATCATAAATACATCACCCTTTTAAGTTCGTGCTGCATAATCCCTCCCACTTTAAGCTCCATGGACCAGGCGTACTCGATGTATTTGGTTTCAATCCCAAGCTTGTCATCCCTTACAAACAGACAATTCCGGAAGCCATGCATTGGCATCAGGGCTGTCTGTAAGCTTACGGTGTCATTCATCTGGCTTTTTTCTATTGCAATCCGCCGGGTATAGGCATCCAGCGTATCCTGATCGGCAATATCCTCCACAGGTTCCACATCAACGATCTGCCTTCCCCGCCTTACAGTACTTACAATGGAGCCTGGATCGTCATTTCGGTAGATGCTGCGCAGGGGCGCCCCATCCGGATTATCCAGATAACGGATAACCACATTGGGCACGCCATACATATCATTGCCCTGGCTTGTCCCCGGCAATACGATACTATTATCATCCGTCATGTATCCAAACTGCGTTTCCCTTTGCATAGGTTCTATATAGCGGCTTGTCTCCGCAAACCCGCGGTAATCAAAATGTATCGGGTAGTAGTTAATGGCGTATAGCAGCTCATTTACAGCCTCAACTTTGCTGGTGCCGATTTCAAACTCTAAATCGGTATTCGTAGACAGCGTGGAATTTTCTATGATAAATTTATCAATTCCCGCAGACAGTAAAATTTTCTTTACTTCTGCAATATAGTTGGAGCCTGCAGGGATATACAGCCGGTCCGTTAACTTATCCTCTTTAAGTATAATTCCTTTATCATAAGCTTCCACCTCCCAGTAAACCGTATTATCCCTTTCTTTCCTCCGCGGGGATGATAAGATATAGATTCCCAAAGGATATTTAAGCCAACCTCCCGGAGCAAACAGCTTAAAGCAGGGCCTAACCCTCATATCCATATAAAGGCCTGCATACTTTTTCAGCTGTCCCTCCTGGATCTCAAAGGATGCAGTCCCCATTACCTCGCTGGAACTGTTAAAAGAAACTGACCCTACAGCATTTACTGTCCCCAGCATCCTTTCCTGGTTATCCAGTAGTTCATATTCAAAATCTATTATCCGGCTGCCCACAAGCAGCTTCATGACTGCTTCCTTCGCATATCCATTTTGCTCCAATACGTTACCCATTAAATCTCACCTGTTCCTGATAATCGACCTCCTCGAAGGTCAGCCCCAATAAATACCCCAGATTAAAAAACTGCATGGTACTGCTGATCGATGCTATGTCACAATACATCAGTATGTCCTCACTACGGACGCAGAAAATTCCGTTTTTTTGGTATATTTCCCGGAGCACAGACTCGCTTTTCTTTCTAACAAACGCTTCTATGGAGATAATATTGGTTGTATGGATACCGGACTCCTTTACCGGCCTGCTTCTCCCTGTATATACAATCAGTACACTGTTATTAGATATCCTTTTCTCAAACGGGACATATAGTTCCCCTGTATGCTGGTACAGATTTACGCGCAGTTCCATGTCGTCTACGCAGGAAAAGTAATATCCCTTGTATTCCACATACGCATCTTTTACCAGGCTGTCGTTATATGCCCCATTATAGGCTCTCACAAAATAACGGTACCTTGCCTTTGATTTCACCGCATAATCATCATAAAAGGCCTTTCCCGTTTCTGCTATAGGTAAAAACTCTCCTTCGCCCTCTGCCCGGTAGATAAAGAACCTTGCATCTGGTATCGGATTATATTCCAGATGTATGTAGTCTCCCTGGCTTGCTAGATTCATCACAGGAGCCGCCGGTTTTGTCCGCCCTATAGTAAAAGAATACGACACTTCATCCGACCACATACCATACATATTGCTGATTGACAGCAATGCCACATAGTTGCCGTTATCAAGCATCTTATCCACTTTATGGGCATCTTCAATCCCTGCAGGTATAATGCCGCTGTCATAAATCACTGCACTTCCCTTTTTTAACCGTACTCTTGCAGCGGATTCCTCAGACTTGTTGGCTGTCCATATGATTTCTGTTAAAGCATCATTTTTTGCACCACTGATTACAGGGTTCCCCGGCTTTCCGATTACCACGAATTGGGATTCTGCCCAATCAGAAACCATGTTGTGCTTATTGTAAGTCCGCACCCGCCATTCCACAATTCCATTTGTAAAACTGGAAGCATTCATTGTATAGTAGGTATTGGCCGTAGACTGGCTTATGCTGTTCCATGCAGCTGCTGACTGCATTTTCCATTGCAAGTCAAACTTAGCCTGAGGGGTTGTGCCTCCAGATTGATACGTCCACCGGAAAGTCAAATTTCCTGAGTTAGAAAGCGCATCTCCATCCGGATAGACAATCTTTGGTTTGAACGGGGTTGCATAATCATAAGTCAAACTGATATATGGCGTAAACCCTCCCTCTATTGTTTTAATGAGTGTTCCGTATATGTTGGTAGATGCCAGCGCCTCCCCTTTTAAAATCAGTGTGTAATAATTTTCTCCCAAATGGCCTATAACAAGATTTGTAATATCTATGCTCACCCATGCATTATATCCATACACCAGGGAACTGCACGTATAGATATCTTCCGCCTCTAAAATTTCTGTATCGCTTACATATGCCACATACGTTTTGTATGTCATCCCCGACAAGGAGGTATGATAATCACATAAGGTTACACTTATCTCCTGATTCCCACCTCTGTTTTGTACATAAAAGAATAGCCGTGCAGATGACAGGTTGATCTCTTCAAGTTTCGGCATATGAAACTGTATAACCGCACAATTCCTGTTTGGGAACACTGTCATCGTTTCTATATTCTGGTAATTTGTATCCGGTTCTTTGCTTGCTATCATAGCATCAAATACCGCATTTACATTTGTTACTGCCATTATCCTCTCACCCTCCCTGTCCGGTACGCAACCTTTTCTTCCTTTGCCATCTTCACAATATCATTAAATTCTTTTACCTCCTTGGCCGATATGGTCACATTAAAATAATAAGTGTCACCGCCGCCAGCAGACTCTCTGTTTGACAGGATCTTGCTGCCCCGGGGCAGAATAACCTTTTCCGGACCTTCTTCTCCTACCCAAGTTTCACCGCCTTCAAAGTAATCTGTTCCTTTCGCATGATAACTGGTGCTTTTTCCGCTCTGGTACTGGCTCTGCATGTTCTGGTTTAATTTCCCCACACTGCTGCTCACAGAGTCCATGGTCCGGTTAAGATCATCCCCTTTGCCGGCAATGACACTGATAATGGCGCCCAGCGCGATCAGCGCAGCTACCACTCCAAAAATAATGCCTGCTGTCTTTGCCGCCTTCATGTCAACTCCGCCAAGCATATCCGTGAATTTACTGAACATCCCAACTGTGGAATCAATTGCCTTCGTCACAGACACCAGCGTCACAACAATCCCTGCAATGGTAATGATCATCTGGAGCACCGGCGTCGGTATCGAAGATACCGCTGCAAACAATGCTGTCAGCATCGGCAGCAGGGCCACAGCAAAACTGTTGGCAAGCCCCTGGGTCACACCGTCAAACTCTGTCATGGCAGCGTTTAAGTCGGAAAACCCGTTCAGGGTGTCCTCACTCATTACGTTCCCGGTCTCATATGCCTGTTTTGCCAGATCCTGAAACTCCTGCCTGGTCATATTGAGGATAGGTACTAATTTTTCGCCGGTGGTTGAAAGAAGATCGCTGGCGATAGCATTTCTCTTTGTCTTATCCTCCATGTTCATGAGGGCTCCAACCAGCTCCGTAAAAAGCTTATTCTGATTTTTTAAATGTCCCTGGCTGTCTTTTACCGATATCCCCAGTATCCGGAAAGTTTCTGCACTGTCATTTCCTCCCTCTGCCGCATCCTTGGCCTTTTCCGCCAGCGCTGCCAGGTCCCCGGAAGCGCTTTCCGCATCATACCCCACGGATTTGAGGATGTAATCCCACACCTGATATTGGGATGTGGTCATTCCCATTGTCTGGGATGTATTTGTGATCTCCTTCGCCTGCTCCGCCACTTTTAAGGTTAATCCCCCAAGAGTTGTGATCAGAGTCCCAACGGTCAGCACAGCCTCCCCGGCTCTTTCGTCAATCGAATCAAACTTTTCAGCAAGCGCTTCTATGGCCGGGTTTGCGGATATTCCTATAAATTCAGCCACATCCCGAATCTTATCTCCAAAGCTTCTGTGTTCTTTTGCAGCCTCTTTCACAGCGTCACCAGCGTCTTTCGTGTTTTTCTCAAACTCTTCCAGCTGTCGGTTATTGTCTTTATATTCATTTTCCAGTTTCTGCAGTGTGGTCCGGCTGTTCAGAAGCGCTTTATCAAGTGCATCCACCTGCTTTTCATTCTTTTTGGCGCTGCCCATGGCCCTGTCATATTCTTCTGCCTGCTGCTTTACCACCTTTTTCTGCAGTTCTATCTTCTGGGTCAAAAATTCCTGTTTTACTCTTAACTTCTCGGTCTCATCCCCATATCCTTTCGCCTGCTCCTGTGCCAGCCGCATCTCCGCGTCCAGAAGCCCCATCTTCCGGTTACATTCTGCAATCCCACCTGAAAACTCACTGTAATCAAGCCCCAGCACAATCGTTCTTCTGTAGTTAGCAGCCATCCACAAATCCCTCCAGTTCCCTCATGGAATGTATCTCCTTAACCTCAGCATCCGTTCTGTTAAAATATTTTGAAATATATTCCTCCTGGTTCAGATATGCGTGTTTTAAAGCAGCCTCATCATTAAAAATGTCAATCAGTTTTAAAACTTTTTTTAATGGGCCTTCCCAGAATGACCGCTCAGACATGCCCATTTTGCAGCAGTACACATAAAAGAGAAGATCCAGATCTATCTCCAGACTCTCTCTGTCTAAATACCACCTGTTTTTCCCAGTATCTGAGCGATCACTTTTTTTAACTCTTCCTGATTCTGTTTCACGCTGACGCCATTCACGGACTGCGTATACTCATCGACAATATCATTCACATCCGCCGGCCTCATGGTAAGTATCAGCGCATTGGCCTCCTCACGGGCAATATCCGGATGATTGACTTTAATTCCAGAATACAGCGCCATAGCCGCAAAATGTTCGTAGGAAATGGTCTCTCCCTTGGCATGATCCAGCTCCTCCTGCAGATATCTGACAGATTTCATATTGAACGTTGCCACATAGCTTTTGTCACGAAACTGTATCTCCACTTCATTGGCTTCCTGGGCGCAAATGATTCTTCGCTTCATATCCCTGTCCTCCTTATGTGTCCTGGGTGCTCCCCTGCTCCGGCGGCTCTGACGGCGGCATCGGCATGAAGGACGGGCCTGTCAGGAACCACGCAGAGATCTGGTCCTGTGTCAGATCCTCATTGGCGCTGTCCGCGAAATACCTCAGGCTTCCGTCATAGTCCCTGGGAAGGAAATTAATGTTGATGCTGTCTGTGGAAAAATTAATGCTGTCAGAAGACTGCTGTACCGTACTGTTAAAGGGCTGTGCCCGCCCTTTTAGCAGCCAGATAAGTTCCACGCTCTTATTGGTCTCATCTACCTGATACCCTACCGCGATGTAGGGTGCCTCATCCCCGTCTTTCTCCACCAGAACACCGTTCGTATACTCATGTCCCAGAATCACGGCCCTCTCTTCTATAGGCACTTTATTTACATCAAGGACCATGGCAATCCCTGTTAATTTTGCAATATTCTCCTGCTGTGCCCCGTTTCCGTACAGGACGCCTGTTGCAAGGGAAGGGGTAATCTGCACCTGCATGGCGGGGCTTAACGGCCTGACTTCCCCATATGCGGCGCCCTCGGCCGTATCATCCAGGAGTACCGCATAAACCACATTTTTTACATTGATTCTGTTGGCTTTCTTTGATTTGTTCATATACCTGTCACTCCTCTCTCACGTTCTGGAAGGCAACCGACGCCCTCCATACTTTTCCGTAATTGTCGTATGTATAGGATATCTGCGGCACTGTGGCTGACGGGAGCCGGCTCCTTAACTCCCTTTTCAGGAGCCCGGCATACCGCTCCGCCTCACCTCTTTTCCTGCACCAAATCTCTGCCTGCCAGCTCTCCATCCCCTCTGTCTCCTCCCCGTCCCCCGCCAGTCCCGTCAGATCAGAAACTTGGTAAAAGGTGGCACAGGGAGGAAGCACAGGTTCAAAATGTTCCAACACCGGAATCTTTAAAATTGCTTCTATGCACCCTTTCAGGCTCATCCAACCACCTTCTTTATCATGTCGTTGATTGCCGTATCTACATCCTTTTCGCAAGCCGACAGCGCCCTCCCGATAAAGTTATTGCCCATGACGAATTTAAGACCGTCCCTTGCTATGTGGCCCTGATCTATAACGTGCCACTTATAGCCTGTAAACTTCCCGCCCCGTATACTCACATACCGGATACCGTTCTTATCGGTTTTCAGCTTTACCCTCACATCATCTTTCATGTGAATGTATGGCCTGCTTCCGTCATAATTGGACGGAGGAACCATCTTGGCACGTGTTTCCACATCCGAATCGTGTAGAAACCGCACCACATTCTTTTTCACTGCATTGCCTATTTTCCGAAGCACTTTATCTTCGCTGTCTTCCAACTGCCTTGGCATGTCCAAAAGCTTTTCATTTATCGCAGCCAATTCCTCAGAATATTCAAATTTCACCTTCATACGGCTACCCCACAGTCAGCTCCATTGTGCTTTCACCAGTTACATAATCCCTGTAGATATTGTACTCCACGCCTCTGTAGATTACCTTTGCAGGCATAGTTCCCTCTTCGGCAGATGCCCACTCCCAGTCATCCGGGTCTATCTCCAAAATAAACCTCGGCCTTAATCCTACCGCATAAGCCGAATAGAACTCCGTCCTCGCTGCCGACTTCCTGCGGCAGTACACCTCCAGCTCTTTCTGTTTCCTCTCGTTCCCTTCAGCCCATACCGTAATAAGGATGCAGGATTCATTCCTCATGGTTCCCCTCCCGGTATTCTGCAGCCAACGACATAGCTGTTTTGGTCTCCAGATAAGCCTGCTTGTACCGGTCAGCCTCCCCATTGTAATTCTGCTGCCACCTCAGGTACAGACGCAGGCAGGCCCTGGTGAGGGCGTCGCCTTCCGGAATCGTGTTGACGCCGCACATGGAGATGTCTTTCAGGAATGCTTCTTTTAAATCTTTCAATTCCCCGTCAAGCCTTTCATGCCGGATCCGCAGCATAGTTCTCAGCTCTTCTACCTCAATATCCAGCTCCAGCCGTCTCAATACCCTCACCTTCTTTCCCGGCCGATCATGCAGAACCTTTCTTCTGGGTCACCGTCACAAGGGAACTGATCTCAACCGGCTTCCCGTCACAGATCATTACAGCCTTTGTAATCTGATCCTCCGTATCATCATCTTCATATACTTTGACCCGCATGGCATAATTAGTATTAAACATGTAATCGCCCCAGTTATACAAAAACGCCACCACCGTATCGTCGGTAACTGCTGCCCCCAGGCTGGGCATATATTCATTCAGTACGGTCCTGCGGCCAAGCAACGTTCTTTCCGGCTTTCCATTGATGCCTGTATTAACCCTGGCAATGGGCTGTCCGTCATTATCCGTCATCCCATAAAACTTCATAAACGTTTTTTTGGTCATGTTCCAGACAGCATTGTTCTCATAGGCAAGGGGCAGCGCCGCCTCCGCATCTACCAAATCTTTATAGGCCGGCCCTTTGCCGGCAGCAATATCCACGTTCTGGCCCTCAGGTGGAGTCTTGGTCAAAATGCCTTCCGGCTGGCCGGCCCCTGTCCCGTTTATAAATGCCGCCTCCTGCGCTTTTACCATGGCTTCCGAAACATTGGCCACAAACACCGTCTCGAACACGTCCAGGGACATTACAGAGGTCTCCAGTGTCATGGAAATCGCGCATCTTAGCTTGTACCCCTTAATGTCAATCTGCCCTGTGGGCTTTTTCTGCGTGTCGGAAGTGCCGCCCTCAGCCACCCATACAGCCGTCGGCTTTACGCTGGACGTAGGGATCGTAGCCCCGGCCGGAAATGAGGTTTTGGTCACCAGCGGAAGGAGCATTCCGGACGCTTCCATCTTTTCGACAATCTTTTTTACCAGCGTAGGTGCGATTACGGAAGTAACATCTGTGGTCTTTGTTGTTTCCGATGCGTTCTTAAACTTTCCAGGGATGGGGACCCCATCCAGGACAAAATTCATGAATGCCCTCCGGTATTCCACAGAATCATACACATCTTCGCCGGCACATCCAGCGTTATCTCCAAATGCAGCCTCCCCGATAATCCCCGGAATCGGTGCTGGGCTGGCGCTCAAAGCCCTTAAGTTTGCCTGGGCTTTGGCTTCCGTATCAAAGACCTGGTCAAGATTTCCTATCTCTTCCATTTTTGTGTTGGCCTCCTCCACTTTTCCTGCATCAATCAGTCCCTGGGCCTCATTAATAAGCTGCTGCCTTTTCTGCTCATACTCCTGTCTTGTCATCGTTTTTCTCCTTTCATAAGCAAAAGTTTTAATTGTGCTGCTGCCTTTTCTTTCTCAATGGACGGGGCCTGGCCATAACCGCCCGGCTCCCGGATCATGCCGCGTAATTTGTTAATCACATTTTCCGGAATCGTCCCGAATCCATTCTGCAGAGGGATTGGGGACTCCTCAAACATAATCCGGTCTACAAAGCCGTAGTCCACTGCCTGCTGTGCCGACATGTAAGTATCCTTATCCATAAGCTCCTGCAGTTCTTCCGGAGCCATCCCGGTCTTGCCTGTATAGGCATTAATCACAGATTGGTTCGCCGCCCTCAGCGTGCCGGCTGTATTGTCCATATCCCTGTAATCCCCGGATGCAGATGTGGAGACATTATGTATCATAAACATCCCTGTAGGGCTTATTTCGCTTTCTGCTGCCTGCGCAATCACAGAGGCAGCACTGGCCGCAATCCCGGTAATCTTTATCCGCACCTTTCCCTGATACGCCCTCAATTCCGTATAAATCTCTGACGCCGCATGGACGCTGCCCCCGGGCGAATTGATATAAATCTCCACATCTTCCCCTGCTGCCTCCTGTAAAGCCATAATGACCTTTCTTGGGCTGGTATTTTCAATCCCAAGCCAGTCATAGACCCATGCATTTCCTGACTCGACAATCTGCCCTTTGACATCAACCCTTTTCGCCATCTTTATCACCTCCCCTCAATAAATCCAGGATCTTTTCCCTGGTAGCTGTAATATTGCCGATATCCATATCTTCCAGCAGTGTGCTTACCTGGTTCACTGTCTGGGTATCCAGCCTTCTGAGAGGCTTGTCCCCATCAGCTACCGGTGATAAGTTAAAGGTTTCCCTCCACTCATTTGGCGTTAAGGCTCCCCTGTCTACCATAGCCTGTAAGGCCAGCTTGGTGGACAGGCTTGCGCACTGGAGGTTAGCCGCATCAAAAAATATAGCATTCCCAAATCCTCTCTCTTTTCTGCTGAACAGCTTTCTGGTGAACTCCTCTCCCAGCTGGATGGCCACCGGTTCTATCACAATCTCAAAATAGCTGTTCCATTCATCCTCAGTATAGGTGGACTCCACAATCTTCTCATTAGTGTTAAAGAAGGAATAGATCCGTTTCTGTGTGTTTCCCATCTGCATGGCATTAGGCACATAATCTTTCGGTTCGATCCTCTGCGCGGATGCTTTGGAATCCACACCTGCAGCGCCAAAGGTCGGGCTTGATATGTCCATATAATTGTCCACAAACTGCTGGACATTCGCTTTTAAGTCCTCCGGCCTCAAGGGCGTGGCATATGTAAGGAGCCAGCGGATGACCCCGCTGTTTTTTATGGCTTTTACAATCCCCTGGTCTGAAGTGTTCACAATCTCCATCAGAGGCTCCAGGGCCTTTTGCGGCGATTCCCCAAAGATGTCATTCTCATTGAAATCATTCCGGATATGGAGCACTTCTGAGTAAGGGAATTGCGCTGTCTTCCCGTTTTTGAAATAAAATTTTAAATACAGCCCTTCCCCCTCATACTTAGCCTCCACCATATTGGCCGGTATGGGGTATAACTGCTCCGGCACACCGTTTTCATCCCGCACAATCAGGATAAAAGCGTTGTTATTAAGTGCCAGCTGCACCGCCGCTTTCTCCAGCATCACATGACCTCCCATATATGGGTTGGGTTCGCTTAAGAGAAAACGCATGTACGGCTCCGGATTGACCTCCACTTTTCCTCGGAACCGCCGGATGTGCTTTGCTGTCAGCTTCCCTATCGCTTTCGCGTACGGCCGGATACATGCCCGCACAATATCGCTCTCATAAATTTCTCCGTCCCATGCATAAAATCCATTCCCGCTGTCTGTGACCATCTTAAAAGCAATACCTCGGGAAACGTTCTTAATGTTCTTTATATAATTCCAGATGCCCACGTTTTGTTCACCTCCCTATATCAGGCTCTGCAATTCGTCCATTTTATCCTGCAGCACCTTGTATCCGTCAATCAGGGCCAGAGTACCATCGATCCGGTTCCTGGAATCCAGCCCTTTTACCGGCTGTATATTGCCGTTTATGTCCGTTTTTACACAGGTGTTAAAGAAACACCACTTATCAATGGGATTGTCGTTATAAAGAATCTGTTTTGCCTGCAGGTCCGCTTTCAAATCTTTCATAGGCTGACTCAGCGTGATCACGCCCTGCCTTACCGGTATCATAGCCTTTTCCCCGAATTCCATCTGGAACTCCCGAAGCAGGGAGTCATCCACATGCCATGGGTCATACCCGATATACAGGATATAGATGTCCTCCTTATCCCGAATCTCGCAGAACCAGTCAAGGATAACCCTTTTATTCACCTTGTTGCTTTCCACTGTACGCAGAAGGCCCTGATCTTTCCACAGCTGGTATGGCACAGCATCCCGTCCTTTCCGGTCACCTGACAAGTCCTGCATGTCAAGAACTGTCTGAGGGATCCAATACATCTGACGCACATAGATCCGTGGATCATCCCTCCTCATGCACAGCACTTTGGCGGCATTAAGATCAACGGAATCCGCCCCGTCAAAACCACCGATCCCATACCGGAATACCTCCTTAAAGGTCTCCGTATTCTCAAAGTCCTCATACCTGAGCCACGCCGACTGAGATGTCTGCTTCATGTTAAAGTCCTTGACCAGCACTGTGGGTTTAAACGATTCGTCATCCTTGGCTTTCTGGACCATCTGCTTTAGGTATGAAACCTTTTTAATGGTTCCAAGTCCGGGGTTTGCTTTTATCCAGCATTCCTCCCGATCCCACTCACTCATATGATCCAGTTCATAGATAAAGGGCAGAAAGTGCTCATTCTGTATTTTTCCGGCCAGGACGTCTGATGCGTACTGATATTGAGCATCAAAGATGCTCTCCCTGACAAATCCATTGGTGGTTATGCAGAAAAGAAGGGGCTGCGATCTGGCCCCCATTGACTGCTTTACCAGATCATAGATGTCCCTGTTCTTGATAGCTGCCAGCTCGTCGATAACCCCGCAGTGAGTGTCCAGGCCGTCCAGGCTGTTGGTATTGCTGGCCAGGGCTTTTATGTATCCCATATTTCCGGAGAAGTACATATCCCCAGCCCGCTTTTTTATATGCTTTCTTAAGAGCGGAGACTGCATCCGCATTTTATTGGCAGCGTTAAACCCCAGGGCCGCCTGATCCCTCATGGTGGCGACGTTGTACACCTGCGGGGAGCCTTCACCGTCATTTACCAGCATATCCAGCTCTATGGCAGCCGTCTCCGTAGTCTTGCCATTCTTTCTGCCCTCGATAATGAGCACTTCGTTGTACTGGCGCAGATCATTGTCGTCAACAAAGCCAAATACCGCCTGCAGCCTGGCTCTCTGAAACAGTTCCAGTCTAAGCGGCTGGCCGATCTTTCCCGTAGGCTGTTTACAGAACCTCTCTATGAACTGGATGTGCCGGTTGGCTATGTCTTCATCAAAGTGGTATTTCCCCGGAGTCAGATATTGCTCCATAAGCATGGCGGCAATCTGCTTCATTTTCTCGCAGGCCATGATCCTTCCGTCTGAAATTCCAGAAAAATATGTCTCGAAATCCGTCACCCGCTGTCACCGCCCTGCCTTTTGCCGCTGAGAAACTCCATAAGTTCATCTTCCTCCCCTTTACCCTCCGGAAGAAGATCCGTAAGCTGCTTGATGATCTTCTGGTAGGATGTATTCATGGTGTTGTACAGATCCGCCACAGGTCGCTTCCTGTCATAAGGTTCCTGCTTCTCTCCCTGCTGAAACTGCTCTGTAAACCCGTTTTCATTTAGGTCCTGTTCAAATTCTTCAAGGGAAACCCGCATAAAAGCGGCCCGTTTTATCAGCCCTTCCACAGTCCTCTTCCTGTTTTCTTCCACTTCACGGAATATCTTTTTAATCCGGTTTTCCTCTCTTTTTATTCTTTTTTCTTTCTCCACCTTCTCTCACATCCTTTCCTTTGGGGAGGGGGTACTGTAAAATCCCACGCGTTAAATTTAAGGTGGGGGACTCGGTGAAAAAATCCTGATCCGGATAAACAAAACAGGGGGGAGTCCCGAAGTTCTTACCTGGGAACCGGATTTCCATCCCTGTCGAATGTGAATCGTTTCTCCGGTCCCGGACCGATGAAGTGCCCCTCTTCCCGGTCATGACATGGCTTACAGACATACTCCAGCAGTTCAGGATTGAGGCTTATCTCTGAATTGTTTATGTTATCTGGTGTCAGCTGGATCTTGTGGTGTACCATGTACCCCAGACGTTCCTTACACTGTTCGCACATGCCGCCGTCTGCTGCCCTGCGTTTGGATATGTATGCCTTACGGCACTGCTTCCACTGTTTGCTGTCGTAGAAGTCTCTTGCAAATGGTTTGGCCACCCCGAAACACCTTCCTTTCCTGGGAATAAAATCAGCCACCAGGCTGTAACACCTGATGGCCGTATATGTAAAATGGGAGGAT
>JAAWLV010000071.1 GCA_022798105.1 Hungatella sp. | reverse complement strand
CGGAATGTCTGGCATATCTGAACCCGGACGGGACATCCCTCCTTCTCTGACTGGCTCACGACAATCCCCGCCCCAACTTTACTCACTCAACAATACAGCGATAGGGCATATGCTTTGCTCCCATAATGTAGTGGTCCATGGCTAATCAGCGGAGTGATTAGCCATGGTGTGAACAGTAACGGCGGCTTCAAAGCCCCTTTAAAAAACAGGGGTTTTGAAGCCGCAAGGCAGTACAACTCCATATACGTTTATCTGATAAACCGTTTTATCTTTGATCTGGGAACCAGCGCCTGAAACCCGCGGCTTTTTCCCGTCTCGGGATCTACCCTGTTGCACCGCTCCCACAGCCTGGCGGCCGCAATCTTCTTTAAACCTGTGGCGCAGAGGATCTCTTTTGCCGTTTCCCCTTTCAGGTACAGCTCCACAGCCTTCCTCCTTGTTCTGTACACGCACAGCTCCGCCAGGGTCAGCTGTGTCTCATCAATCTCCTCCCACGGTTCCCGGTGTACCTGTGTCAATTGTATCTGCCCCTTTCCCGGCCTCATCCTCTGCCTGATTTATCTCCCCGTTCTCTTCTGCAGCCGCCTCTTCCAGCTCCTTTTCTGCCTTTCCTTTCTTTTTTCTTCGGATCCCGGCGCCAATCAGGCACCCGGCAGCACCCACAGCACCCACAGAAGCCAGCACCCACAGCGCCATGCCGTCTTCCGGTTCCAGAATCACAAAGGTGGTAATTCCCTCCGGTTTAAACACCAGATACGCTCCGTCTCTCCTGCTGTCTGCCAGGGACACCGCCCCGTCTTTTAAAAGGCCTATGGCCCTGTCCTTCCCGTACCCTGCGTACACGCGGACAGTAACCTCCTCAGGCTTAGCGGCCCCTTCCGGCTGCACAATGGAGTACTCATATACCCCCTGTATCTCAAATCCCTCCGGAATCAGGCATGTCTCCTCCATTGCCCTCCATTCATCCTCTTCTCCTCCGTCTTTCGAAAGGATCAGTGAGGTTCCCGGGTAGAAGTTAGATTCCGCCAGCAAAAGAGGCATCTTGTCATCCGAGGAGGCGATGGTGGTGTTCCACGGTTTGTAGAGGGCCTGCACCTTCTGATTCCCTCTGATGCAGGACAGATCCTTCTCCTCCCATGTGAAGTAATATCCGTTCTTTTGGGGAACCTGGGGGATCTCGTCCCGGGGTATTTCGTCCCCGTACTGGCAGTATACGGTTTTTAAGACCTGGTCCTCCACCGTAAACACTACGGACAGCCTGTCAAACTCCTCCGGCATATGTTCCATGGCCCGAAAGTCCTCATATAAAAGCCCTTGTGCCTGGCCTTCATAGGTAACGCCGTCCACAGCCCCCATGCCTTCCTCCACATAATAGTTTCCCTGAATCACTCCTTCCTGGTCGGCGCCTCCCGCCACGGCTCCTGTCCATTCCCCGTCCGGGTTTTTAAAGGACACCATGGAGTAATTGTCCAGGATATCGGTTCCCCATCCGGCGATGCCTCCCATGTAGTGATTGCCGTCAATGGTGCACATATTGTAGTTATCCCGGAGCACATAGGCGCTGCTTCCCGTAATGCCCCCGGCGTAATTTCCGTCTTCCGCCGTGATATCGCCGTAGTTTTCATTCCGGATCAGGGCCCCCAAGTTGGCTTTTCCAACAATCCCCCCGGCGTAATCATTGGTCACCGTTATCTCCTCTTCATTCCTGCAGCTCAGGACAATGGCCCTGATATTGCGGGTCACATTTAGAGTTTTCTCCTCCTGAACCTCCAGGTCCCGCTCCGGATCCAGGCTGGTCTCCATGCCGATGATCCCTGCAATGCCTCCTGCCTGATAATCCGCAGAAATCTGCCCTTTGTTTATACAGCCGTTTACCATGCCCAGATCCAAACCGTCCCCCGCCAGATCCGACACATCCTCAAACAGTTCCCTGTCCTCTTTCGCCCGGTCCACACCGTCCGAAATGGTGCCCCGTATCTGGTCAAGCTGGTTCTCGATCTGCCTTTTCTGATCTCGTATCTGGTTCCTGCTGTTTTTAAGCCCGTCGGTCAGGGCGTCCACATCGCCGGCCAGCAGATCCGCCTGGGCCGTCATATCCTCATCCATGCTGCGCAGATCCACTCTGGCTTTGTCCCCATGAAAGCGGATAAGATCCATAAACGTGTTGGTCTCTGTCAAAAGATCGTCTAACTCATCTCCAAACTCCTCCATACCTCCGGCTGTATCGGCCGGGGCGTTGACAACCAGCCAGGTCAGTTCCCCTCTCAGCTCCTCCCCGTACTTTGCCAGCTGCTCTAACTGCCCCCGCCGTTTCTCCAGCCAGGCCTTTAAAGCTTCCCCGTCGGTTATGTCGCCCTCATAGCCCTTATCCATCTCGGCCCGCAGCGCCTTTATCTGGCGTGTCTTCTCCACGGCTGCCTGGTAGTGGGATTTTGTGGCCGGGCCTGCCATCTCCAAATCCATGCCGTCCAGAATATTCTGGATGCTGTCCAGGGAGCGGTCCGCATCCCTGTCAAACCCGTCGCCGCCTTCCCGGTACACATCTTTATAAAACCGTCCCACATCCCGCATCTTCCCCATCTGGGCATCAATCTGGTCCAGGTTTGAGGAGGCCGTATCCCCCGCGCTTTCTATCATCCCCGACAGGGAATCCCCCATGTCGGACAGTTCCTCCATCTGGCTTTCCAGGCTCCCGAACATATCCTCCTCATAATCAATGGACACATAGGGCTCAAACTGCCCCACAATACCGCCGGTGTCCTTCCTGCCCCAAACCGCCCCGTAATTGGCGCACTGATCAATAAGCCCGCTCTGGCGGCCTGCGATCCCGCCCACATTGTAACCCATGTGGGGATAGCCTACGCTGCCGTAATTGGCGCTGTTTTTGATATACCCCAAAGACAGTCCGGCGATTCCGCCTGCGTCATTGACCCGCTCCACCCGGACGCTCTCTTCAAACCCCACGGTTCCCGCCGATGGCTGGGACGACGCCCCGCCGGCAACCTCCTGCCCTGTGGCGTTTATGTTCCCTCTGTTGGTGCAGCCCTCTATGCGCCCCTCATTGTATCCGGCGATTCCGCCTGTTTTTAAGTTGCCTGTAAGCTCTGCATAGCTCTCGCAGCCTGCAATCACCCCTGTCTCCTCATTGCGGCCCGCAATACCGCCCAGCCCGTCCTGAGCCATGGCCGTCCCGTTAAAGGAACAGTTTTCCACCCTTCCCCGGTTGGTTCCCGCGATTCCGCCGATGTTTGCCCTGCTGCCCTCCGGCGCCAGGTTTCCGTAAACCCGCAGATTTTTCACGGTCCCGCCCTCCTGCACAAACCGGAACAGCCCCAGGTTTGAGCCGGCGTCCGTCACGGACAGGCCGATGATGCTGTGGCCCCTGCCGTCAAAGGTTCCCGCAAACACCGGAACAGGGTGGAACCGGACTGCCTGCAGGTTCAGATCCGACTCCAGAACAAACACCTTTCCCTTGGAATAGGATTCGGACACGCAGTTTCTCTGGAAGCTGACAAACTCCTCCGCCGTGGAAATAACGATTACCTCCTGGTTTTCGTCCTCCGCAGCCTCTTTCTGCGGCGCCTCCTTCTCCTCAGCCGGCGCCGCCCAGACTTCTCTGACCCCCGGTCCGCAGCCCGGCGCCGTCCCCAGGCCCCACAGGGCCAGGACAGCTGCCGCCATCACTGTCGTTTGTTTCTGCCACTTTATGGTTTTGCTTCCGGCTGACTGCCGGCAGTTTTCTCTCTTCGTCATAAGTTTACGCCTCCTTCTCTGCGCCCAGCTTTACCGCCCTTGTCAGCTCTGTCTTATCAATCAGCTTGTCGCCTACAAGCAGAAGCTGGGGCAGCACCGTCATAACCAGAATAATGGAAATAAGAGTCCCCCGCCCCAGGACCTTGCCCAGGGAGGCAATTACCGCATTGCCCGTCAGATACCCGATAACAAACCCGGCGCCGGTCAAAATCGTACCTGAGGTAATGATCGTGGGGAACGACTGGTTTAAGGATTCTACCACCGCCTTTTTCCTGTCCTCTGTCCGCTTGCGGAGATCCAGGTACCGGCTGGTGATCACGATGGCATAGTCAATGGTGGCGCCCATCTGGATGGAGCTGACTACCAGATAACTTAAAAAATACATGGTGCTTCCCCCCAGATACGGCATGGAGAAGTTCATCCAGATGCTCCCCTGAATAGTCAGCACCAGAAGGAACGGCAGGCCCGCGGACTGGAACGTAAACAGAAGGATAAGGCCCACAAACAGCGCCGTCAGGACACTGATAATCACATTGTCCCGCTCAAAGGAACTGCTCAGGTCATAGTTGCTGGTGGCATCCCCCACCACGTAAACTTCGTCATAGTACTCCAGGGCAATATCCCGTATCCGGTCAACAGCCTCAAAGGTCTCCTGCCCCTCCACAGGGCCTCTCAGGGTAAATACCAGCCTGTCGTAGTTCTCCCCCTCCAGCTGCAGCCTGGCATCGCACACCGCCTTGTAAAGGTCGTCGATCTCCTCGGACATCTCCTCGTCAAACTCAATCCCGCCCTTTTCCTTCTGCTGATAGATAAAGTCAATCATGTCAATGATGGACACCCGGTAGTCGTCCAGATTCTTCATAAACGCGCTGTACTGCTCCCTGTCAAAGGCGTAAAACTGGTAGAGGGCCCTTACCACGTCCAGATCCACCCCCGCCACCTCGGAAAAATCCCTGGGGCTTAATTTATCTACCAGGATATACTTCCCGTCGTCGCTCACCTCCACATTGGCAAGGCCCAGGGCCGTATCCACCTCCTCCATAGCTTCCAGGCGCTTTAAGATACGCCCCTCTTTCTCGTAATCCCCTTTGGGTACCACAATCGCCATGGTGTTGGTCACCTCAAAGGTCTCCTCAATCCGCTCTTTCGAAGCCAGAAATTCATTTTTCTTGCTGGACTCTATGGAGTTTATATCATATATGTAGGGGCATTTCCCCGAAAATACACTGGCGGCCGCCACCAGGGCCAGAAAAACGGGGATTCCCGCATACCGCAGCTTCACCACAATTTTTCCCCAGAAATTGATGGTGGGGACAAAATTTTGATGCACCGTCCTGTCAATGGCTTTTGCGGACATGACGATTAGCGCAGGCATCAGAAGGAACACGGTCAGAAGGCTGATGATAATGGCCTTGGTCAAAACGCTCCCCAGATCCATTCCGATCCCAAACTGCATAAACATAAGCGCGACCATGCCGGACACTGTGGTCAGGCTGCTGGAAGAAATCTCAGGGATCGCCTTGCTTAAAGCCACGGTAACGGCCTCTATGGTATCCTTGTCCTCGTGCTCCTCCATAAACCGGTGAAAGAGGATGATAGCGTAGTCAATGGCCAGGGCCAGCTGAAGCACCGCCCCCACCGCGTTGGTCACGAAGGAGATCTGGCCGAACCAGTAGTTGGTACCCATATTGATCAGGGCAGCCGCCCCGAACACTGCCAGAAAGATTACGATCTCCATGTAGGTCTTGGAAGTAAACAGCAGCACCACCAGAATAATGAAGACCACAATCACCACGATCACCTTCATATCCGCTTTCAGGGAGGCCGCGTCATCTTTATCTACGGTGGTATATACATAGGAAGAATACCCTTCCAGCTTTTCCCGTACCTGGATCATGGCCTCCTGGGACAAAGGCGTGTCCTCCTCCTCCTCAAACGTAAGGGTGAAAAGGGCGCTGGCATCCCTGTAGAAGTCCCCGATCTCACCGTCGCCTCCGGCATCGTCCTCCTGGTCATAAAACGACACGGCCGAAATGCCTTTTATGTCCCCCAGCTCTTTGGAAAGAGCCAGGGCTTTGTCATAGGTAATATTGCTGACCAGTATCTTGGCCGATCCGAAGGTGGTAAATTCCCTGTTCATAATATCAAGGCCCTGTCTCGTCTGTGTACTCTCCGGAAGATATTCCGTCAGGTCATCAACAACCTCTACTTTCGGAATGCAAATAACGCTGTAAACGCACGCCAGGACAAACAGGGCGATAAACGCTTTCCTTTTATTTACAATGAACCTTGCCAGCTTCATCATAACATTCTCCGAAGTCTTCTTTTCTCCCATCTCTCTACAATCCTTTCTCTGTAATCTTGCCATATTATGTACAATTATGGTAAAATATTCAAGCGCCGGTTTTCTTAATCTGTTTCAAATGGGACAGTTTTAAAGAAAGTGTCTATTATCGTACAAATAAGGAGATCTGTTTACATGACTGACAACGATAAAAAAGAAAAAATATCCACACGGAGAACGTATCTTCTGCTCAGCAGCTCCCTGTTCGCTCTTCTGGAGGAGATCCCTTTTGAGAAAATCACCCTGATCCAGCTGTGCGAGCACTCCCTTGTCCCCCGCTCCACCTTTTACCGGTATTTTGAGGACAAGTACGATCTGCTGTATTACTGCCTTCAGACATTTTTTGCGTCTGCCCGCCTGGATCGGGATGTGATTTACTTAAAGGACGGGAAAGGGCGCAAGTTTGTCGCCAAGCTGATTTCTGTTCTGGACAAAAACAGGGCTTCTTTTCAAAATATCTGCCAGACCAACAAAAACGGGATTTTTATGGATATCCTGCGCAACTATCTGATTCAGATTCTGGGACAGACTGTGGAAGAGCTGGAACGGGAAGGCTGCAAACTGAAAATCAGCCGGCCGGTATTTACTTACCTGCTGGCTGATCTCTATATCAGTATGGCGAAATGTTACCTGGATCTGGATCACGGCTGTGACGCCCAGGCTTTTACAGAGGATGTGTGCCTGTTTGCCGTCCGGGATTTTTTTCAATGACGGCGTCAGGCCAGTACCCTGGTCAGGGCATCAAACAGATAGTCCACATCAATGGGTTTTGCTATATGGCCGTTCATCCCGCTCCTTAAAGCCTCCTGCCTGTCCTCCTCAAAGGCGTTGGCAGTCATGGCCAGAATGGGGATGGAGGATAAGCTGTTGTCGTTCATCCCCCGGATAAGCCTGGTGGCTTCATAGCCGTTCATCACCGGCATCTGCACATCCATAAGTATAATCCGGTAATATCCGGGCCGGGACTTTTTAAGCATATCCACGGCGATCTGCCCGTTGTCCGCAACCTCAACGCTAAAGCCTGCTTCCTCCAAAATAGCCACGGCAATCTCCTGGTTCAGCTCGTTATCCTCTGCCAGAAGAATACGGCATCCTCTGAAATCGGAAGACTTCCTGTCCGCAAGCTTTTTGCCTGCCTCCTTTGCCAGGGCCTCTTCCGCATCCTGTGAACAGAAACGGAAGGAAAAGGAAACCGTGGTCCGGGTGCCTACGCCCTTCTTGCTTTTTACTTCAATAAAGCCGTTCATCATGTCCACAATATTCTTGGTGATGGCCATACCCAGGCCGGTTCCGGGGATCCCGCTTAAGGTTGTGCTCTTTTCTCTCTCAAAAGGCTCAAATATATGATTCACAAATTCCTGGCTCATGCCGATCCCCGTATCTTCAATGATGAACTCGTAGGTGCCGCACCCGGGAGAAGTTCCCGGCTTCTGAGTCACTTTTATCCCCACATTCCCGCCCTCATTGGTGTATTTGACGGAGTTTCCCAGAAGGTTCAAAAGCACCTGGTTAAGCCGCAGGCTGTCGCAGTAAACATCCTGGTTTAAAAGCCCCTCTGCATCAACAGTCAGCTTAAGCTGCTTTTTGCGGACATCGGACTGAAGGATATTCTCCAGTTCCCACAAAAAATCCGGCAGATTGCAGGGCTTTTCCTCCATGTGCATCTTGCCGCTCTCAATACGGCTCATATCCAGGACGTCGTTGATGAGATTGAGCAGGTGGTTGCCCGACGTCATGATTTTTTTCAGGTATTCTTCCACCAGCTCTTTATTGTCAATGCGGGTCATGGCCAGGGAGGTAAAGCCTACGATGGCATTCATGGGGGTCCTGATATCATGGGACATGTTGGATAAAAAGGCGCTTTTTGCCATGCTGGCCTTCCTGGCCTGTAAAAGCGCATCCTCCAGAAGAACGTTCTTTTTCATCTCTCTCCGGATATCCTCGTCCACGCTTCTGAATCCCAGAACGATCCCCCGCTCTTTGCCCCACACTCCCGTCCGCACCGCTTTTACCTGGAAATATTTAATCTCCCCGTCTATGACGGTGCGGTAATTGACATAATGAGGCTGCTTTTCCCCCAGCTCCTCCTTCAGCCGTTTCAGGGAAGAAAACCGCTGCAGAAGCTCTTTATCTTCCTCATATACAAACTCGTCTATGTACCGCTCCATGCTTTCTTCCAGCGAAATATCCCCGCTGAATACGGAACCGAATATATTTCTGCCCTGCTGGTCTTCCCTTAAAGGTTTGCCTATACCCGTGTCAAGGTCAAAAAAGCACACCAGGTAATAATCGATGCTTAAGGCCTGTATCAGTTCTGACTGGCGCCTCTCATTTTTCTTTTCTTTCAGTTTCTGGGCGGTACAGTCTAACAGAAAACGCTGGTAAAACAGCTCCCCGTTTTCCTTCAAAAGCTTTACATTGCCCATAATATGGAGAATCTCCCCGCTTTTGTGCTTTACCCGGTATTCTACGCTGACGCTGTCCCCCTCTTTTTTCAGTTTTTGGATAGCTCCCTTCAGCTTGGGCTTATCTTCGTCCATCACGGAAGCCGCCACCATGTCAAACCCCTCGGCAGCCAGCTCTTCCTGGGAGTCATAGCCCAAAATCTTCAAAGCCGCCCGATTGATGCTTAAAATCTGCCGGCCGTCCACAGAATGCCGCATTACCCCGCAGTCTATGGTGGTAAAAATCGTCTCAAGGGTCTGGTTTTTCTTGACGATCTCCTCCTCGTAGGCCCGCTCCTGGGTGATATCTATGGCAACGCCCACAGTTCCCATGACGCTTTCGTCAATGTCATATAAGGGGGATTTGTAAACGTTGAGAAGTTTCATGCCGTCTCCGGTTTTAATGGTTTCCTCGGATATGCACGTCTCCCTCTTGGTCATAACCTCCAGCTCCGACTCGATGCAGGCCAGATCATCCTCCTCCACATCCCAGATGTAGGCGTGCCTCTGCCCCTCCACCTGCTGCTTGGTCTTATTCACCGCCTTGCAGAAACTGTCATTTACTTTTTCATGAACCCCGTCTTTGTCCTTGTACCAGACAAGATTGGGGATATTGTTAATGGTAGCTTCCAGAAAATGACTGGTCTGCCAGAAATCCCCCTCCAGCTTCCGCCCTTCCTGCCATCTGAGAAAGCGGAACATTACCTCCTCCCGGGACATGGGTACAATCCATATGTCCTTGATCCGGGGCAGGAAATCCTTCAAAAGGGGCATCTGTCCGGCTTCGGCCAGGACGATTACCTGGGCCTCTTCGTTCCTGCCTGCCAGTACTGTCTCCAAATCCCCCCTTGCATCCGTACCCTGCAGATTTATCACAATCACGTCTGCTCTGGAAGCCTGGTCCTTTAAAGGCCTTTCACTTTCGGAAAACTCATGGATAAAATGTTCCATAGGCGGCATTTTTTTAATAATTTCTGCCTCCCTGCACGGATCCCCCGTCAAATAGAAGCGAATATGGCAATGATACATACCTGTCTCCTCTCCATCCCTTGCAGATCTGCCAGCCTGCCAATCTGCCAATCTGCCAATCTGCTAATCTGTCGGTCTGATTTCTTTCTCTGTTTTCATGATTGTTTATTTTAAAAATCCGTTGACAATCTGAGCCTCGGCTTCCCCCTCCGTAAGGCCCAGGGTCATCAGCTTGATAATCTGCTCCCCGGCAATCTTTCCGATAGCTGCCTCATGGATAAGGGCTGCGTCGGTGTTGTTGGCCGTAATCTTGGGAATGGCGCTGATTTTGGCGTTGTCCATGATGATGGCGTCGCACTCGGAATGGCCTGCGCATTTGGCGTTGCCGTTAATCTCCGCAATAAAAATCTGGGTGGAATCCTCTTTTGCAACGGATCTGGAGATTACGTTGGCGCTGGAGTCCTCACCGTTTAGGTTTACGATAAAACTGCTCTCCGCAAACTGGGTGCCGTGGGTTAAAAGCCTTTCGCGGATCACCAGCTTGGCCCCTGCCGCCAGATCTGCTTTGGTGGCGCGCTTTGTGGAATCCACGCCTTTTATCTGGACCATCTCCATCTCCAGATAACTGTTTTCTTCCATAATGACTTCTGTCTGCGGGTTCATAACCCGCTTCCCTTTTCCGTCGCCGGAGCCGTAGTGTTTTTCCACGTATTTTACCCTGGAGGCCCTGCCCACAAAGAACCGGTGGAGGCCGTCGTGTTTGGAATCTTTGTCGCCTCCGTTGTGGATGCCGCACCCGGCTATGATCACCACGTCGGCCCCGTCACCGATGTAAAAATCGTTGCACACC
The DNA here is from genome assembly GCA_022798105.1 of Hungatella sp. Classification (GTDB taxonomy): domain Bacteria; phylum Bacillota; class Clostridia; order Lachnospirales; family Lachnospiraceae; genus UBA3402. The sequence goes on along the minus strand of JAAWLV010000071.1, from coordinate 3,489 downwards.
ATCTCGCTGAGGCCGCTTTGGCTTAAAACCACAGGGATATGGACGCTCTCGTGCTTTGTCCCCGGCTTAATGTGTATATCGATCCCGGTGCCGTCCTCCTTGGAAATGATCTCAATGTTTTCGGAAGCCGCCCTGGCTGCCATCTGGCCGTTGGCCCGGATATTGTAAGCGCCGGCCGGCGTCTCGTGAAGATCCGCCACTTCTTCCAGAAGCCGCATCTGAATCGGATCTATATTTGAAATGGCTGAAGAACCGCCCATGTTATTGTCCTCCTTTATAGAATTTGCTGCAGGCATCTACCGCGGAAGCAGTTCCCAAAAGCCCCGGAAGGATGTCATCCTTGGGCCCCTGGGCCGTGATCTGGCCGTCCGCAATGACTACAATCTCGTCCGCAATATTCAGGATCCGTTCCTGGTGGGAGATGATCAGGATCGAGCCGTCTGTTTTATCCCTCATCCGCTCGAATACGGAGATCAGGTTCTGAAAGCTCCAAAGGTCGATGCCCGCTTCCGGCTCGTCGAAGACAGACAGCTTGGTGCCTCTGGCCAGAACCGTGGCGATCTCGATTCGTTTTAATTCGCCGCCGGAAAGGCTGGCGTTGACTTCGCGGTTTATATAATCTTTGGCGCAGAGGCCTACTTCCGAAAGATAGGTGCAGGCGTCTGCTGCCGCCAGTTTCTTCTTGGCAGCCAGACGGATTAAATCCAGCACCTGAACTCCTTTGAAACGGACGGGCTGCTGGAAGGCATAGCTGATGCCCAGGTTCGCCCGCTCTGTGATGGTTTTGTGGGTTATGTCGGTATTGTTAAACAGGATTCGGCCCTGGTTTGGACGTTCGATCCCGGCTATGAGCCGGGCTAAGGTGGATTTGCCGCCGCCGTTTGGCCCGGTGATTACTACGAATTTATGGTCGTCGATGGACAGGGTGAGATTGTGGATGATTTCTTTCTCTTTGCTGTCCTCCTGTACACCGAATGATATGTTCTCTAATGTAAGCATAAGAGATGGTCTCCTTGTTTGTTTTTGTATGGTGGAATGAGAAGGGGGGGGAGGGAGGGGGAATGGGGGGAGCAGAGCTCCTTTTTCCGTATGCTCGCTGGCGCTTCGCCTTTGGGCGGATTAGCGGAGCAGAGCTCCTCCTTCGGTATGCTCGCTAGCGCTTCGCCTTTGGGCGGATTGGCGGAGCAGAGCTCCTCCGATATGCTCGCTGACGCTTCGCCTTTGGGCGGATTGGCGGAGCAGAGCTCCTCCGGTATGCTCGCTGACGCTTCGCTTTGGGGCGGATTGGCGGAGCAGAGCTCCTCCTTCGGTATGCTCGCTGGCGCTTCGCCTTGGGGCGGAGAGGTGCTGGCGGTTTATCTCCGCAGTGGCGCTCGATTCCGCTGACGCTCCATCTCGCTCACGGGCTTCGCCCTATGGAATAAGCTGGGGAAGCAGCTGCTTACATGCAAGCATGACGCAGCTGCTTCCCCAACTTATTCCGCACTGCTCATTGCCTACATGGACATTATATACCATCATTCCTATCTTTGCTAGCTTATTTTGAGTTCCTTAGTTTTCTGATCCTTAATTTTCTTTGTAGTTTATAAATGTTTTTTTACTTTCCTTGCTTATGGTACTCTTTTATGATACCCTTATTTTATAATTTTACAATTGGTTTGTTGCATGTGGTTTTTGACTTTGGGGAGGAGGGTTTATGATGAAGAAGGGTTTTGTTTTGTTGGTTGTGGGTGCCTTTTTGCTTGCTGGGTGCGGGGGCGGAGGCGGAGGGGTGAAATCTGCTGGTCAGACGGCTGAGACGACTGCGGCGGCGGCTTATGACACGAACATGATACAGGAGGAAGGGGTATGGGAGGAGGATCTTATACAGGAAACGGCGGCTGAGGCGCCGGCTGATTCCGGGGATCTTACCTCGGCCTCCGGTATAGACCAGGCGGCCTCGCCTGCCAGGAAACTGATCCGCAATGTACATATGAGTGTGGAGACGGATTCTTTCGATAATCTGATCGGACAGCTTCAGTCCAAAGTGACGGAACTGGCCGGGTATATTGAACAGTCGGATATCTCCGGTTCCAGCATTACCTACAACAACGTGCGTCCCAATCGCTATGCCTCAATAACTGCCCGCATCCCCGCAGATAAACTGAATCAATTTATCGCAGTGGTGGAGGGAAACGGCAATGTGACCAACAAGTCGGAATCGGCTCAGGATATCACCCTCCAATACAGCGATCTGGAAAGCCGTAAAAAAACTCTGACTGTGGAACAGGAGCGCATCTGGTCCCTTTTGGAGAAAGCCGACACCCTGGAAGCTGTTATCGTCCTGGAGGAGCGTCTCTCCGAGATCCGCTATGAGCTGGAATCCATGGAAGCCCGGCTGAAGCTTTTTGATAATCAGGTTGAATACAGTACTGTTGAAATCTCCGTCCATGAAGTGCTGCCTGTTGATTTCACCCCTGTAGCTCCTGAAACCGTGTCCCAGAGAATCAAAAAAGGATTTTCCAAAAATGTGGAAAATGTCTCCAAGACTTTTACCAACCTTTTTGTCGGAATCGTCTCGGGCATCCCGGTCTGGCTGCCTCTTGCGGCTGCCATTCTCCTGATAGCTGTCATTGCAAAGCACATTTTCAGGAAGAACCGAAAAGCTGTCTCTCCCGATAGCACCGATTCTGCAAAGGAATCCTGATGGTTCCTTATCTGCAGTATAAAAAGCAGCGGCGGCACCGCCCGGTGAATGCCGCTGCTTTTTTGTGTGCCCCGGCACGTATGAATGAAAACAAATATCCAAGCCGTGTAATACTCTCTGTGATATATCGGCTCAAAGGCATAAAACATTACGGGCGAAAAGGAAATATCGGGATGCGCTTAATCGTGAACCAATTACATGAAGCGATTCTGTAACGAAAGAATCTAATGCCGATACAGATTATTTATTATTAGGAAGAACAGGCGCCGGCTGTCGAAAAAGCACTGGCTTTTATTATCGTACCGAACGTACCGTCGGTTACGGATAACAAGAGCGGCGGGAACCCCGATAAAACCAAGGTTTCCCGCCGCTAAACGAAATGCAGAAGATGGGAGTCGAACCCACAAGGTATTACTACCACACGGACCTGAACCGTGCGCGTCTGCCAATTCCGCCACTTCTGCACGAACAAGAGGTATTATAGCTCAGTTTCCTGAATTTGTCAATGAGATTTTCTATTCCGATCACCGTTACTGTTCACACCATGACTAATCACTCCGCTGATTAGCCATGGACCACTACATTATGGGAGCAAAGCATATGCCCTATCGCCACAGCCCGGGGTTAGGGAACTTTAAATTCGTCCTATTGCTGTATTGTTGAGTGAGTAAAGTTGGGGCGGGGATTTTCGTGAGCCAGGGAGGGAAGGCAGGCTGTGTGCCGTTCGTGTTCAGATATGCCAAACATTCCGATGAGCCCTTAAAGCGGAAAACACTCGGGGTGAGGCCCTCCTGTTTTCCTGG
>JAAWLV010000070.1 GCA_022798105.1 Hungatella sp. | reverse complement strand
GCCAGTACCGTTACGGGGGCAAAGCATATGCCCCATCGCCGCAGGCGATTTTAAATGGGCATATGCGGTTACGTTCACGGGGTACCTGTGAACAGTAACGAACCATCTCCTGTCAGGGTAAATTTTGCCGTGGAGTAAAGACCCGCTTTCCGGGGCTTAATGATACTTTACTGCGGTAATCTTGTTGTTGTATAATGTTTGAAAGTGTAGTAAAATAAAAAGGCTATTGAAACAAGGAGACAACAGGAGGAGACAAGGTGGCAGTAAGTTTATTGCACACTCCGGAGGGAGTGCGGGATATCTATAACGGGGAATGTGCCAGAAAACTGGCGGTGCAGGACAGGATCAGCGGCGTGTTTCATTTGTACGGGTATGAGGACATTGAGACGCCCACATTTGAATATTTTGATATTTTTAACAAGGAGCGGGGAAGCGTCACATCCCAGGAGATGTTTAAATTTTTTGACAGGGACAACAATACATTGGTTCTGCGCCCTGACATAACCCCGTCCATTGCCAGGTGCGTGGGCAAATATTTTTCCGATGAGGACAGCCCTGTGCGCCTGTGCTACAGGGAGCGGACCTTTACCAACAACACCAGCTATCAGGGACGGCTAAAAGAGGTGACCCAGACAGGGGTGGAGCTTATCGGGGACGACGGCAGCGGGGCTGACGGGGAGATGATTGCCATGGTCATTGATTCCCTGAAAGTTGCAGGGCTTAAGGAATTCCAGGTGGAAGTGGGCCAGGTGGATTTTTTCAGAGGGCTGACAGAGGAAGCGGGGATGGACGGGGAGACCTGCGGGATTTTGAGGGAGCTTATCGAGAACAAAAACTATTTCGGGGTGGAGGATCTGGTCTCCGGCAGGAAGATGGAGGCGCCCTTAAAGGAGCTGTTTTTAAAGCTTCCCGAGCTGTTCGGAAGTCTGGAGGAGATACGGAAAATAAAATCCATGGTCACTAACCGGCGCTCCCTGGCCGCCATCGAGCGGCTGGAAAAGGTGCAGGCTATTCTGGAGCTTTACGGCCTTTCGGAGTACGTGTCCTATGATCTGGGGATGCTGAGCAAATACCGGTACTACACAGGGATTATTTTTAAGGCCTACACCTACGGAACCGGCGATTACATTGTAAACGGAGGGCGGTATGACAAGCTGTTGGAACAGTTTGGAAAGGCTGTCCCGGCAGTGGGGTTTGCCATTGTCATTGACCGGCTGATGATGGCCATGTCCCGGCAGAAGATCCATGTTAAGACAGGGGCAAAGGACTGTCTGGTTTTGTATGAACAGGAAGGCCGGGACGGGGCCATAGGGCTGGGACGCAGGCTCAGAGAGCAGGGAAAGCGAACCGTCCTGATGAAAAAATCTTCCAAAAAGAGCTTGGAGGAGTACACAAAATGGGCAGCGGAACAGGGGTTTGGCAAACTGGTATGGGCTGACGGGACGGGAGAGACGGCTGACATCCGGCTGCAATCGCCCGGCAAGGCTGGAGGATGAGGAAAACAGGAGGAAGCTATGGGTGAATTGACCATTGCCCTGACAAAGGGGCGGCTGGCATACAGGACGTTGGAACTTTTGGAAAAGGTGGGGATCACCTGCGAGGAGATGAAGGACAAACATTCCAGGAAACTGATTTTTGTCAATGAGGAGCTGGGAGTGCGGTTTTTCCTGGCAAAGGCCAACGACGTGCCCACCTATGTGGAGTACGGGGCAGCGGATATAGGCATCTGCGGCAAGGATACCATTTTGGAGGAGGGGCGCAAGCTTTACGAGGTGATTGACCTTGGCTTCGGGACGTGCAGGATGTGCGTCTGCGGGCCGGAGAGCGCGGGGGAACGGCTAAAGCACCACGAGCTTATCCGGGTGGCCACCAAATATCCCAATATTGCCAAGGATTACTTCTATAATAAGAAGCATCAGACCGTGGAGATTATCAAGCTGAACGGATCCATCGAGCTGGCGCCCCTTGTGGGGCTGTCGGAGGTGATCGTGGATATTGTGGAGACAGGTTCCACTCTTCGGGAGAACGGCCTTGCGGTTCTGGAGGAAATCTGTTCTCTGTCGGCAAGGGTTATTATAAACCAGGTGAGCATGAAGCGGGAGAATGAGAGGATAACCGGTTTGCTCAAGGATTTAAAAAATGTTTTGCAGGAGGGACTGGCATGAAAATCGTAACGCTGAATGAAAAGACAAGAGAAAATATCCTGTCGGATCTGCTGAAACGGGATCCGAACAATTACGGCAGTTATGGGGACGCGGTTCAGGAGATTGTCGAGGCGGTGAAGGAAAAGAAGGACGAGGCAGTGTTTGCCTACACGAAAAAATTTGACGGGGCGGACATTGACGGGACAAATATCCGGGTTACGGACGATGAGATTAAGGAGGCCATGGAGGCGGTGGAGCCGGAGCTTTTGGAGGTCATGAAAAAGGCCATGAAAAATATCCGCAGCTACCACCAGATGCAGGTGCAGCACAGCTGGTTTGACAGCAAGGCTGACGGCACCATCCTGGGGCAGAAGGTGACGGCCCTGGAGAGCGTGGGCGTCTATGTTCCGGGCGGAAAGGCCGCATATCCGTCCTCGGTGCTGATGAACATCATTCCGGCAGAGGTGGCCGGGGTGGAGCGGATTGTTATGGTGACGCCGCCGGGAAGGGACGGAAAGGTGAACCCGGTGACCCTGACGGCAGCACACCTGGCAGGGGCTACACAGGTGTACAAGGTGGGAGGCGCCCAGGCAGTGGCAGCCCTGGCTTTCGGCACGGAGTCCATCCCCAGGGTCAACAAGATCGTGGGGCCGGGAAATATTTTCGTGGCCCTGGCCAAAAAGGCGGTGTACGGCCATGTGAGCATTGACAGCATCGCAGGGCCCAGCGAGATACTGGTGCTGGCCGACGAGACGGCCAATCCCAGGTTTGTGGCGGCGGATCTTTTGTCCCAGGCAGAGCACGACGAGCTGGCGTCGGCGATTCTGGTGACCACCAGCAGGCAGCTGGCAGAGAAGGTGTCAGACCAGGTGGATCGTTTTGTGGAGCAGCTGTCCCGGAAGGAGATCCTTACAAAGTCTCTGGAGAATTTCGGATATATCCTGGTTGCCTCTTCCATGGATGAGGCTGTGGACGCGGCCAACGCCATTGCGTCGGAGCATCTGGAGATTGTGACAAGGAACCCATTTGAGGTTATGACCAAGATCCGCAACGCGGGGGCTATCTTCATCGGGGAGTACAGCTCGGAGCCTTTGGGAGACTACTTTGCAGGGCCCAATCACGTGATTCCCACCAACGGCACGGCCAAGTTTTTCTCGCCGTTAGGTGTGGATGATTTCATAAAGAAATCCAGCATTATCTACTATTCAAAGGAAGCCCTGAAAGCGGTACATAAGGATATTATGGCGTTTGCCCGGGCGGAGCATCTGACAGCCCATGCCAACTCTATCGGGGTGAGATTTGAGGAGGAGGAGTAGCATGGAAGAACGGCGGACGGATCGGACAGGGACTGAGGAGAGGAATACAAGGGAGACCAGGATCCGCCTTGTCCTCAACATGGATGGAAAGGGGGAGGCTAAGGTCCGCACTGGCATTGGCTTCTTTGATCATATGCTGCAGGGGTTTGCCCGGCACGGGCTTTTTAATATGGACCTTGACGTGGAGGGGGATCTGGAGGTAGATACCCACCACACCGCAGAGGACACGGGAATTGTGCTGGGAAGAGCCATAAAGGGGGCGCTGAGGGATAAAGCGGGGATTGTCAGGTACGGTTCCGCCATTCTTCCCATGGATGACGCGCTGATTTTGTGTTCGGTGGATCTGTGCGGCAGACCCTACCTGGGGTATGACCTGCGCCTTGACAGGGAGAAGGTGGGGGAGCTGGAGACGGAGACAGTCAGAGAATTTTTTTACGCCGTGTCCTACGGGGCAGAGATGAACCTTCACCTGAAACAGCTGGACGGCTTTAACAGCCATCACATTATTGAGGGGGCTTTCAAGGCTTTTGCCAAGGCTCTCAGCCAGGCGATACAGTACGACAGGCGGATCGAGGGGGTCCTTTCCACCAAGGGGACTCTCTAGAGGAGGCCGAAAGGGGAAGAGACAGAAACATGTACGACAAAGAACATACGGAATTCAGGAAAATCAAAAGGCAGGAGCTGAGCAGGAAGCTGTTTGAAACCTTCAGGAGGCATCAGGTGGTAGGCGATTGCGTAAGGAAGGCAGGAGGACAGTGGGTGGTGCAGCCGGATCCCTTTGTGGATGAGTGGAGCAAAGAGGACTATGGTTTTCTTATCAAATGCCTTGAAGAAACCCTTGACACGGGCGGCGCGGTGTTTGGAGCATTTAGGGAAGGCAATTTAAAAGGCTTTGCCTCTGTGGACGGCAGGCCTTTGGGCAGCAGGGGACAGTATCTGGATCTTACCAGCCTTCACGTGTCGGAGGAGATGCGGGGACTTGGGATCGGAAGAAAACTGTTTGCCATGGCTGCGGCGTGGGCAAAGGGGCACGGAGGCCAAAAGCTTTATATCAGCAGCCACTCGGCGGTGGAGACCCAGAAATTTTATGAGGCCATGGGATGCGTGGACGCTTTGGAGTGCTCTGAAAAACATGTGAGGCAGGAGCCCTACGACAGGCAGCTGGAACTGGATCTGGCCGGGTATCCGGATACCGGAGGAAAAGATGAGACGGATCGGACGGTATGGGAGGAACACGTTTTATGAAAATTACCAATTTAAAATGCCCTTCCTGCGGCGGAAAACTGGAGCCCATGAACAATAACCCCAAAATCGTGGTCTGCGAGTACTGCAGCAGCCAGTATATGCTGGAGGAGGATCAGACGATCAACTACCATATCCACCAGTATCCGGGCACTGGCTCCCAGGGGGAAATCAGAAGCAACAGCCAGAGCGAACTGTCAGGCAGAGCGTTAATAGCCGCGGCATCGGTATGCATGGTTGTGGTTATAGCCATGGCCGGGGTTTTCGGCGGAATGATGAAAAAAGGCGGGGAGAAGGCAACCTCAGCCTACGGCTTATCAGGGTCAGTGGGGGGATATGAGGGCGGTTTGGCCGGGGAGAACGCAGGTTCAAAGGAGGAGGCAGGCGGTGTTATGTCTCCCAGCCCGCTTTACGAGTCCATGGTGGAAGCCATGTTTGGAAAAGACGCGGATCGGGTGACCAAAGAGGAGATTGACAGCGTAAAGTACCTGAAGCTGACGTACGGGCGGGAAAGCTGCACCGTGGAATACAGCTTTAAAGACCCTTACGGGGACGTTTCATTTGACACGGTTTCTGCAGAGCTTGTGTCGGAGCCGTGGGAAGGGGAGAATCTTGCCTTTTTTACAGGGCTGAAAAAACTGGATATCTCGGACTGCTATGATTATGGGGATCTGAAGGAGCTGGAAGGGTTAGAAGGCCTGGTGTGTTCCGGGATGGATCTTGTGCAGGCGGGCGAATTGGTCGCCGACCCCGGGCAGTTGAAGGAACTTTCCGCAGACGGCCTGGAAAGCCTGGAGGGGATCGAGGTTTTCGGAAATCTGGAGATTTTGACGCTGGAGGATGTGGTAAAACCTGATTTTAAATATCTGGTGCCCTTAAAACAGTTAAAGGTGCTGCGGATCACAGAGGAGGATTCGGATTCTGTGTTTTCCCAGGAGCAGACAAAAACATTGACGGATTACAACGCCCTGTCAGTGCTTACGGGCCTGACCCAGCTTGAGGTGGAGTCCTCGTCCCTCCGGGAATTCAGTTTTTTAAAGCCCCTCTCAAACCTGACCCATCTGGCTCTCACGGACACGGATGCCATCAGCCTGGAGCCGGTTGGAGAGCTTGCCGGGCTTACATCGCTGAGAGTGGAGGACAACAGCGCGATTTTGGATTACAGCCCCCTGGGCAGGCTGACAGGCCTTAGGGAGCTTGTGCTGGATAAAAGCACCTCCCAGGAGGATCCGGATCTGTCCGGCCTTACGGGCCTTGAAAGCCTTGACATGAGCGGGTTTATGTCCATCTCGTTTTTGCGGAATATGGGAAATTTGAAGACGTTGTCCATCCATGGCTGCAATGTGGACGAGATAAGCGCGTTGTCCGGCCTTACGGGGCTTGAGAGCCTTTCCTGCTACGGGGTGTGGGTTTATGGGGTTCCTCTGACAGGGGTGGATTTTATTGACAACATGCCAAACTTAAAAATCCTTGATTTCAGCGGCATAAGCCGGGAGGGCAGCTGGGGCGGCTACCAGAGGAATACAGAGATCTGGGGAGATATCTCCGGCGCCTTTAACCATCAGGGGCTGGAGGAACTGTATCTGAACAACTGTATGTTTGAGATTGATTTTGACAGGATCAGGGAGAATCCCTCCCTGAGGGTGCTGGAGATGCGGGAGATCGGTTTGAAGGAAAACTTCTATTACAGATCCTCGGCAGGGATGACGGATCTGTGGTATGATGACGTGGTTTTTGACAGCCATACGGATTTTCTGACCAATTATCCGGGGTTGGAGAAATTGTATCTGGACGGGAACCAGCTGACCAATGTCCAGTTTGCGGCCAGTCTAAAGAACCTGACCCATCTGGGAATTAAAAATAATTATGTGACGGAACTTTCTCCCCTGAACCAGGCGGAGAATCTGCGGTTTCTTGACATCCGGGAGAATCCGGTCAGCGCAACCATTGAGACCGACAAAAAGACGGAGATTTTAAGATAATAGCTTTTTTACAAAAAAGAAGGGGCTGCTGCACGAAAGGTTTACTAACCCTCCGTGCAGCAGCCCCTTCTGCGGGGGAACTTTACATGTTCCAGGGACTCCAGCCGTCGTCCCCGCTTAAAACCGCTTCCCGGCTGTAGAGGGGTAACTGCTCCCGCTTAAGACGGCGGATCCAGTCCGGCCTGAAATCCTGGGCAGAGCCGGGGCCAAGGCTGTTGTATTCGGCATAAAAGCAGGTGTCATGAGCCTGGGTCTTTCCCCAGTCGTGCCAGCCTTCAGGGAAAATATGCTCTCCCATATGGCAGTCAATGAGGACGGTTTTGGCGTACTCCCTCCAGGGGCGGCCAAGGTAGCAGGAAGCAGGGGGGCAGCTGCCGGTAAAACGGCAGTCCTTCATCACGTAGCCGTAGGGCTGGCCCTGGGGCGTGGAAGCTGCGGTTACATAGCTGTTGACGGTCTGATGGATGTTTTTCGAAAAAAATTCGCACTGTTCAAAATAGGCTGTGGCGCTTCCGAAGACGAAATCCACATCCCCCTCTATGTAGCAGTTCCGGTAATAGTGGCGGCCGTTAATCCTGGGGGCAAACTGTTTTGGGCCGATAAAACCGTTGGGTTCAATTTCTTTTGGCGGAAGCGGCCCTGTAAACAGAGTGTCCTGGTTTCCGAGAAAGCGGCAGCTGTCAAACATAAGCCTGTCGCCGTCGGCATAGAGGGCGATGGCCTGGGCAGCCGCAGGGCCCGGGCCGGCGGTGTTGGCCACGGTGAGATTGAGGAAGGTGATGTCGTGGGTGTCGATGAGGCAGGAGTAGGTGCGGAACGTCCCCCGCTTCATCCCGTCGTCCATCATCATGTTGGCAGAAAGATCATAGGTCAGGACGGTATCTTTTTGGGAGTCGCCGATAAAGGTGATGCCCGGGTGGGTGATGACAACCTGTTCTTTGTAAACTCCTTTATGGATATAGATGGTAATTTTATCGGTGTATGTGTCCGGAATGGATGCTAAGGCATCGGTGATTGTGGTAAACTGGCCGGTTTTGTCCGGGGAGATATGGATTACCATGGATAATGGTCTCCTTTCATGTTTTTGATAGGTCTATGGTATCACAGAACGGGATTTTCAGTCAACTGATACCGAAAAACCAAGCTTAACTTGCAAAATCCCGGGGTTTATGTGTATAATAGGGATACTGCCCAACATGCATATAGAGACAGGGGCGATAACCTGTGACAGCCTGCCTGCAAAATGGCAGGATACGGGGCAGTTAACAACTATTTTAAGCAGAAAATCCAATGAATATATGGGAACATGGAGGGGAAATATGGCAAAGGCACAGTACGACGCGGACAGCATTACAGTCCTGGAAGGGCTGGAGGCTGTCAGAAAAAGGCCTGGTATGTACATAGGAGGAGTGGGGTTAAAGGGGTTAAACCATCTGATCTACGAGGTGCTGGACAATTCGGTGGACGAGCACCTGGCAGGGTTTTGCAGCCGGATTTGGGTGACGCTGGAGGCGGACGGATCCTGCACGGTAAAGGATAACGGCCGGGGGATCCCGGTGGAGATGCACAAAAAGGGGGTGTCGGCGGAGCGGGTGGTTCTTTCGACTCTCCATGCGGGAGGCAAATTTGACAATCAGGCTTATAAGACCAGCGGCGGCCTCCACGGCGTAGGCTCCTCGGTGGTCAACGCTCTGTCGGAACATCTGAACATTAAAGTCTGCAAAAACGGTTACATCCACTATGACGCCTACACCCGGGGAATCCCCACGGTGGATTTGGTAAACGGCCTGCTGCCTGTATCGGGGAGGACGAAGGAGACAGGGACGGAGATCAATTTTCTTCCCGACGGGGAGATTTTTGAGCGCACCAGGTTTAAGGCCGACTGGCTGAAAAGCAGGATACACGAGACTGCCTATTTAAACCCTAACCTTACCATAACCTACCAAAATAAGCGGAAAGGTGAGGAGGAGGAGGTCGTCTACTTTGAGCCGGAGGGGCTGGTGGCCTACGTAAAAGAAGTAAACGCAGGAAAGACGCCGATTCACGATCCGGTTTACTACAAAGGGAGCATGGACAACATTGAGGTGGAGGCAGCCTTTCAGTTTGTGGACGCCTTCGAGGAGAATGTGTCGGGTTTCTGCAACAATATTTTCACCCAGGAGGGAGGCACCCACCTGGTAGGTTTCAAGACCAAGTTTACATCCCTCATCAACAGCTATGCCAAGGAGCTTGGCATCCTTAAGGAGAAGGATGCCAACTTTACGGGGGCAGATACCCGAAACGGCATGACAGCCATTGTGGCAATCAAACATCCGGATCCCATTTTCGAGGGGCAGACCAAGACGAAGATGGCAAGCGCCGACGCCACAAAGGCTGTGTTTACCATTACCGGGGATGAACTGCAGCGGTATTTTGACAGGAATTTAGAAGTTCTAAAGGGGATTATCGGCTGTGCGGAGAAGTCGGCCAAGATCCGCAAGGCGGAGGAGAAGGCCAGGACCAACATGCTGACCAAGTCGAAATTTTCCTTTGACAGCAACGGCAAGCTGGCCAACTGCGAGAGCCGGGAGCCGGAAAAATGCGAGATCTTTATTGTGGAGGGGGATTCGGCCGGAGGTTCGGCCAAGACGGCCAGAAACCGGATGTACCAGGCCATTTTGCCTATCCGGGGAAAGATCCTTAATGTGGAGAAGGCCTCCATGGACAAGGTGCTTGCAAACGGCGAGATCAAGACCATGATCAATGCCTTCGGCTGCGGATTTTCCGAGGGATACGGCAATGATTTCGACATCAGCAAATTGCGGTACCACAAGATCATCCTGATGACGGATGCGGACGTGGACGGCAGCCATATTGATACGCTGCTTCTGACGTTTCTCTACCGGTTCATGCCGGAGCTTATCTACAACGGCCACGTGTACATAGCCATGCCTCCCCTTTTTAAGGTAATACCCAAAAAGGGAGAGGAACAGTATCTGTATGACGAGAAGGAGCTGGAAAAATACCGGAAAACCCATAAGGGGGAGTTTACGCTTCAGAGATACAAAGGCCTTGGGGAGATGGACGCGGGCCAGCTGTGGGAGACCACCCTGGATCCGGAAAACCGCGTGTTAAAGCGGGTGGAGATTGAGGATGCCCGCATGGCGTCGGAGGTCACGGAGATGCTGATGGGAAGCGACGTGCCGCCCAGACGGCAGTTTATCTACGACCACGCAAACGAAGCTCAAATCGACGCATAACAAAAGCAGGAGGAGACAATGGCGGAGAAGATCATAACAACGGAATACTCGGAGGAAATGCAGAGAAGCTATGTGAACTATTCCATGAGCGTTATCACTGCGAGAGCCATTCCCGATGCGAGGGACGGGTTAAAGCCGGTGCAGCGCAGGGTGCTCTACGATATGAGCGAGCTTAAGCTGAATCACGACAAACCACACAGGAAATCGGCGCGTATTGTAGGCGATACCATGGGTAAATATCATCCTCACGGGGACGCTTCCATTTACGACACCCTGGTGGTGCTGAGCCAGGACTTTAAAAAGGGCATGGCTTTGGTGGACGGCCACGGCAATTTCGGATCTATTGAGGGGGACGGCGCCGCGGCCATGCGTTACACAGAGGCGCGGCTTCAGAAATTTGCGGAGGAAGTGTATTTAAAAGATCTGGACAAGACCGTGGAGTTTGTGCCCAACTATGACGAGACGGAGAAGGAGCCGGCCGTGCTGCCGGTGCGTGTTCCGAACCTCCTGATCAACGGGGCCGAGGGAATTGCCGTGGGCATGAGCACCAGCATCCCGCCTCACAATCTGGCGGAGGTGGTGGACGGGGTAAAGGCCTTTATCAAAAATCCCGATATAGACACGCCGGAGCTGATGAAGCTTATGCCCGGTCCGGATTTTCCCACAGGGGGGATCATTGCCAATAAAAAGGATCTCCCGGCTATCTACGAGACGGGTGTGGGCAAGATTAAGCTTCGCGGCAGGATGGAGGTGGAGCTTGGAAAGCGGAGAGCGGACAAGGACAAGCTGATCATCTCGGAGATCCCCTACACCATGATCGGGGCAGGAATCAACAAGTTTTTGACGGATGTGGCGGAGCTGGTGGAGTCAAAGAAGCTGACGGACGTGACAGATATCTCCAACCAGTCCAGCAAAGAGGGGATCCGCATTGTGCTGGAGCTTAAAAAAGACGCGGACGTGGAAAAGATCAAGAACATCCTCTACAAAAAGACAAAGCTGGAGGACACCTTCGGCGTCAATATGCTGGCCATTGTAAACGGCAGGCCGGAGACGCTTAATCTGCGGGGGATTCTGAGGAATTATCTGGAATTCCAGTATGACAATAACCGAAAAAAATACCAGGTGCTTCTGGAGAAGGAGCTGGAGAAGAAAGAGATCAAGGAAGGCCTTATGAAAGCCTGCGATGTCATTGACCTGATCATTGCGGTTTTGAGAGGATCTAAAAACTTAAAGGACGCAAAGGCCTGCCTGATGAACGGGGACACCTCCAAAATCCGATTCCGGAACCCGGAATTTGAAAAAGACGCAAAGGCTTTGCATTTTACGGAGAAACAGGCCGGGGCGATTCTGGAGATGCGGCTTTACAAGCTTATCGGGCTGGAGATCCTGGCGCTGGAAAAGGAGTATAAGGAGACTCTTAAAAAGATTGGGGAGTACACAAACATCCTTAAAAACAAGGAGACCATGGATCAGGTGATTATCCGGGATTTGGATAAAATCAAGGAGGAGTTTGCCCTGATCCGCAGGACGGACATTGAGGACGGCAAGGAGGCGGTCTACGAGGAGGCGCCTCTTGAGGTGCAGCAGGTGGTCTTTGTCATGGATCGGTTCGGGTACTGCAAGGTTCTGGACAAGGCCGCCTTTGACAGGAACCGGGAGACCGTGGAGGCGGAATATTCCCATGTCATACACTGCATGAACACGGACAGAATCTGCCTGTTTACGGACAAGGGCAACCTTCATCAGATTAAGGTTAAGGATATTCCCGGAGGCAGGCTTCGGGAAAAGGGTGTGCCTGTGGATAACTTAAGCAAGTTTGACGGCACGAAAGAGGTTATCCTCTGCCTTGTCAGCCTGGAAGCCATTATGGGCAGAAGGCTTGTTTTTGCCACAAAGATGGCCCTGGTAAAGCAGGTGTGCGGGGAGGAGTTTCTTACCAACAACCGGACCGTGGCAGCCACCAAGCTTCAGGAGGGGGACGGGCTGGTAAATGTGACTGTGGCAGAAGGGCAGACCGAGGTGGTGATTCAGACGAAAAACGGGGTGTTTTTAAGGTTTCCTTTGGAAGAAATTTCGGAGATGAAGAAGAATTCCAGGGGAGTGAGGGGCATTAAGTTGGAAAAAGATGACGAATTGGAAGCTTTGTATTTAATTGGTGACAATCCTGTGATACAATATAAGAAGAAAGAGGTTCATTTGAACCGTTTAAAGATCGGGAAACGGGACGGAAAAGGAAGCAAAGCAAGATAAAAATGGTAAGATAAAAATGAAAAGGAGGCACAAGACATGTCAGAAAGTAAAATTCCAACTCCCCATATCGGGGCAAAACAGGGTGAGATCGCAGAAACAATATTGCTGCCCGGGGATCCTCTGCGGGCCAAGTATATTGCGGATCATTTCCTGACAGAGGTATCCCAGTTTAATTCTACCAGGAATATGCTGGGGTTTACAGGGAACTATAAGGGGAAGCGGGTTTCGGTTATGGGCTCTGGTATGGGGTGCCCGTCCATAGGGATTTACTCCTATGAGCTGATCCATTTTTACGGGTGCAAAAACCTGATCCGCGTGGGCACCGCAGGGGCGCTCAGGCCTGAGGTGAAGGTGAGGGATATGGTGTTCGGCATGGGAGCCTGCACGACGTCCAGCTATGTGAAGCAGTTTCGGCTGCCCGGGGATTACTCCTGCATCTGCAGCTACGAGCTTCTGGCCAGGGCAGTTAAGACTGCCCAGGAGAGAGGGTTCTCCTACCATGTAGGCAATATTCTAAGTTCCGATATGTTCTACAATCCGGACATTCCGCCTGCGGGGGTTACCTGGGATCGTATGGGAGTGCTTGCGGTGGAGATGGAGTCGGCGGCCCTCTACAGCAACGCAGCCTACGGCGGGGCCAACGCCCTGTGTATCCTGACAGTTTCCGATTCTGTCGTCACAGGGGAGGCCACCACGGCCCAGGAGAGGCAGACATCATTTACCAACATGATGGAAGTGGCCCTGGAACTGGCATAGGCAGCACGGATTACATACCCCATAACCAACGAAAGAGGATGAACAAGCGATGAAAGGAATGATCGACAGCCACGCCCATATCTGCGGGAAGGAACTGTTTCCCGGGTGGCGGGAAATAACTGCAAAGGCAAAAGAGGCGGGGATAGAGCGGATTATGATTGTCTGCAGAAATGTGGAGGAAGTCAAAAGGGCCCTGGAGCTGGCAGCGAACGACTCCATGTTTGACGTGGCGTCAGGTTTATATCCAAACGACATTCTCAGGATGCCCTATGAGGAGTGGGGGCAGCTGATGGAGCTGGCCGGAGATCCCCGCGTGAAGGCTGTCGGCGAGATTGGGATGGATTATTCCTTTTATGAGACGGTAGTTCCCAAGGTGCTTCAGAAGGAAGTGTTTGTCAGGCAGATGGAGCTGGCCAATAAAGTGAAAAAGCCGGTGATTATCCACATGCGCAACGCCACGGAGGATACCAGGCGGTATATAAAAGGCCACTTAAAGGTGCCGGGGATTATACACGGCTACAGCGGCGGGTACAAGGCCATGAAAGATTTTCTGGACATGGGGATCTACATTTCGTTTTCTCCGGCGGCGATCCTGGAATCGGAACACGAGGATACGGGAAAGGTGGCGGGAGAGGTTCCTCTGGATCGGATCCTGGTGGAGTCCAACGCGCCTTTTAAGGCCCCCACATCCATGACGGGAACGGTTCACGGGCCGGAGACAGTTGCAGGGGTCATGGATTATATCTGCCGTGTAAGGGGAATCAAAAAGGAAACTCTTGTGGAGGCCGTATACGACAATTACAGAGGGCTGTTTTCCTAAGCAGGATAACCGGAGCTTTCATTTCTAATGTCATTAACTTAAGGAAGATTTCTGTACTAAACAGAGAGCTTCCTTTTTTACCCCTAACCCTAATAAACCGAAACTTTACATTCGTCCTATTGCTGTATTGTTGAGTGAGGAAAGTTGGGGCGGGGATTGTCGTGAAGCCAGCGAGGGGAGGCAGGCTGTGTGCCGACCGGGTTCAGATATGCCAGACGTTCCGATGAGCCCAAAGCGGAAAA
>JAAWLV010000069.1 GCA_022798105.1 Hungatella sp. | reverse complement strand
CATAATGAATGCACTCTCCTTTTTCCTTTTTTGAACCCTCTTTTCGAAGATTCCCTTTTGCATTACGAGGTAATTATACTTCCTATAATGGAAATTATCAATACCTTTTTGACTTTTTTGGCATTTTTTTATAAATGCTTTATAAATCAGGTTTTCTAATCTCTCAGGAAATATCCTTTCCTCAATCACACCGTTAGTATAATACACTTTTCGAAAAAATGCTATAACTTTTCTCTGTGCATTTTCTTACGTAAAGTTTACGAAAACCCCTTTTTCCTTTTAGATTGTACGGAAATCCATACAATCCTCCGTTTTTCACCGTTTTCAACCATTCCCTTCCATCTCAAAACCCCCAATCCCGCATACATACCCCCACATGGAAGTACCCGCCTCCCCTTCTCAATATTCTTATTGTATTTCTCCTGCTCTGTGTTATAATGTTCATATATATTGATTATTCTATATTTTTGAACGGAGGCATCTATGAACAGGCAGGCATTAATATGCAGAAACATACTGGAGCACCCCCAGATTACCCAACGGGAGCTGTCGCAGGCCATGGACATCTCTCTGGGAACCGCAAACCGGTTAATAAAGGAATGTTCAGAACAGGGATTCATTGAAGTGCTGGCAGAGGGTCAGTATCAGGTAACCCCAAAAGGCGAGGAGTTTATGGAGCAGTACCGGGTGGACGGGGCGGTAATTATTGCGGCGGGGTTTGGCTCCCGTTTTGTCCCTTTAACTTTTGAAACCCCCAAAGGCCTTTTAGAAGTCTTTGGAGAGCGGATGATCGAGCGCCAGATCCGCCAGCTCCATCAGGCAGGCATCAAGGACATTACCATTGTCGTCGGATACCTGAAAGAAAAATTTGAATACCTTATTGACAAATATAACATCAAACTTCTGTACAATAAAGAATATGCCGCCAAAAATACGCTGGCTACCATATACCATGCCCGAAAGCTTCTTGAAAACAGAAACATGTACGTTCTGGCCTCCGATAACTGGATGCGCGAAAATATGTATCACGCCTACGAGTGCGGTTCCTGGTATTCCTCCGTATTTAAAGAGGGGGATACTTCTGAATGGTGCCTTTCTTTTAATAAGAAAGGCCGGATTTTCCATGTGGAGATCGGAGGCCGTGACTCCTGGGTCATGTACGGCCCTGCATTTTTCCGCAGGGAATGGTCTGAATATTTCCTTCCTGTCCTGGAAGCCTACTATTCCATCCCCGGAACGGAACAGTTCCACTGGGAAAACGTATATATGGATTTGGCAAACGGCACTGCCCAAAAGCGGCTTCTGGAATCCGGTTTCTCCGAACTAAACGGCCTGCCCGTAAAACAATTCGGACCGGATCAGGAAAACCTGGCGCTGTTCATTAACCGGCAGGACGCCACACAGGTTTATGAGTTTGAAAATCTTGAGGAACTGCGCGGATTCGATTCCAAATATCAAAACCATTCCGACAATGAGGCCATGGAGCTGGTATCGCGGATCCTTCAGGTTTCCGAATCCGAAATTCAAAATATACAGTGCCTGAAATCCGGCATGACCAATAAATCCTTTTTATTTTCCGTATCCGGCAAGCGGTATATCTGCCGGATACCGGGACCTGGGACAGAACAGCTCATAAACCGCAGACAGGAAGCGGCTGTTTATGAGACAGTGAAAACGCTGGATATTACAGAGCATGTTATTTACTTTAACGGTGAAAACGGATATAAAATTTCCGAATATTATGAGGGAGCCCGCACTTCCAATCCGTCAGACTGGCAGGATGTAAGCCGGTGTATGAAATTATTGAAAAAAGTACATCAGTCAAAGCTTCGGGTGGAACACCGTTTTGATATCAGAGAGCGGATCGAATTTTATGAGGGGCTCTGTAAAATCAACGGAGGAATTCCCTTTGAAGATTATTCCCAGGTAAAAGAGCGGATGGTGGAACTGATCAATGGCCTTAACTCCATGAAACGTCC
Organism: Hungatella sp.; assembly: GCA_022798105.1. GTDB lineage: Bacteria > Bacillota > Clostridia > Lachnospirales > Lachnospiraceae > UBA3402. The sequence goes on along the minus strand of JAAWLV010000069.1, from coordinate 12,025 downwards.
TGAAACACTGGCTCATATTGACAGCGTAGCCGATAATTTTCTGTTCCTCGCCGACGGAGGCATTCGGCTTATTGATTGGGAATACTCCGGTATGTGCGATCCGCTGATCGACGTCGCCATGTGTGCTATCTATTCTTATTATGACGATCCCCAGACAGACCGTCTCATTGAGATCTATCTGGAACGCCAGCCGGACATCAGCGAAAAAACTGCTGTTTATTCTTATGTGGCTCTGGGCGGTTTTCTCTGGAGCCTTTGGGCTGTGTACAAAAGTCACGTAGGCGAGGAGTTCGGCGAATATACTTTAATCATGTACCGCTATGCCAAACACTACTATCGGCGTATCCGGCTGCTTGATGTTTCTTCCTGCACAAAATAACGAAAAAAGCAGGCTGTAACCGGGGTAATTAAATCGTAATAAAAATATTTCCATTTTTCTCTACCCCTGAAAGCCCACTTGTGGTATACTGAAAGGGCGCACTAATGTACGATATTATACTTACAGATAAGGAGGAGTTGCTTTGATACATCGTAAACACCTTCGTGCCACAGTTTTGGCAGGACTTTTTGCGCTTATGACTCTGGCGCCGGTGTCCGATACATTAGCCGCCGGGTGGACCAAAAGCGGCGACAGCTGGGTATATTATGATAATAACGGATCTCTGTATAAAGGATGGAGCCGGACTTCAGACGGATATTACTATCTGGATTTGACCAGCGGCAAGATGACCATAGGCTGGAAACAGATTAACAATAAATGGTACTACTTTAAGTCTAACGGATTGATGGTGGCTAACAGCTGGATCAGCGATTCCGGAAAATTTTACTATCTTCTGGACGACGGAACCATGGTCACCGGATGGCTCAAGATCGGCGACGACTACTATTACCTGAAATCCGACGGTTCCATGTCCATAGGATGGCGGCAGATGGATAATGCCTGGTATTATTTTGACCCCGCCGGCAAAGCCGTTATGGGATGGAAACAGATTAACGGTTATTGGTATTATTTCGGATCTGATGCCAAGATGATAACCGGATGGCTGAATTTAAATAATACCTACTACTATCTCAACACAGACGGAAAAATGATGACCGGATGGCTCAGTGACAACACTAACCGGTACTATATGGATACGTCCAACGGATCCATGGCCAGAGACTGGAAACAGATTGACGGAAGCTGGTACTATTTTAACGGATCCGGCCACATGCAGACCGGATGGGTCACTTTAAACGGCAACTACTACTATCTGGATCCCTCCACAGGCAAGATGGCAGTAAACACCACACTGAATATTAACGGAACTTCCTACTCATTTAATTCCAACGGGGTGTACACAAACGGCGGTTCTGCCCCCTCCGGAGGCACCGATTCCGGTTCAGGAGGCCCCGGCGGCAGTTCTTCCCCCGGATCTTACACCGGCAGTCCAGGATCTTCATCCTCGACACCAGGCGGATCCGGTACTGGTACCTCTCTCAAAGAGGGGCTCACCGGCGGCCCGGGTACCCACTGACAACCCTTGCATGGCTTTCATTTTAAAAGGAGATGCGGCTCATCACCGTATCTCCTCTCTTTTTGCCGCACTTTTAATATTTGCTGCAGTTTTAATAAAACAGGCGGTTTACCGCACTGAAAATTCCCCTGAAAGAAGCCCTCGTAATATTGGAACTGATACCCACTCCGTAAGTCACCTTCCCTGTCTTTACATCCATCAGATGAATATAGGAAGCCGCCTGAGCGCCGGAACCGGAGGTAAGTGCATGCTCATTGTAATCCAGCACACGGATCTCAATATCAAGTTCTTTCTCAAGCCCCTTCTGAATAGCGTCAATCGGTCCGTTTCCTACGCCTTCAAACACTTTCTCAATACCGTTGTTGGTGTAGGTAACCTTTACAAGGGTTGCAAAATCGCCGTCCTCATTCTCTGTGTCCGTAATGCGGCATTTGCGGAAATGGATAGGCTCCTTGCGCTCCGTATAATTGGCCCTGAACTCTTCCATAATCTGCTCCGGGGCCACCTCGCCCTGCTTCTCGGAAATAGCCTGGATCACATCTGCAAATTCTTTATGCATCCCCTTCGGAAGCTTAAAGCCAAAGAAGGTATCCATGATAAACGCCACACCGCCTTTGCCGGACTGGCTGTTGATGCGGACAATGGGCTCGTACTGCCTTCCGATATCGCTGGGATCGATGGGAAGATAAGGAACCTCCCAGTACTGGCTGTTTCTCTGGTGAAGAGCGCTCATACCCTTGTTGATAGCGTCCTGATGCGATCCGGAAAACGCGGTAAATACCAGCTTGCCGGCGTAAGGGTGCCGTTCCGGAATATCCATCTTTGTACAGCGCTCATATACCTCCGAAATATTCCGGATATTCTCAATCGCCAGTTCCGGATTAATCCCCTGGGAAAACATATTGTAGGCCAGGGTCAGAATATCCACGTTGCCTGTGCGCTCGCCGTTGCCGAAGAGAGTTCCTTCCACCCTTTCCGCCCCGGCCAGAAGCGCCAGCTCCGTGGCTGCCACACCGGTTCCCCTGTCATTATGGGGATGGACGCTTAATATAATGCTGTCCCGGTTTTTTAAATGGGAATTCATCCACTCGATCTGATCCGCGTACACATTTGGAGTCGTCATCTCCACCGTGGAAGGCAGATTAATGATAATGGGGTTTTCCGCCGTGGCCCCCCATGTGTCCTGTACTGCCGTACAAATCTCCAGAGCAAATTCAAGCTCCGTCCCTGTAAAACTTTCCGGAGAGTACTCCAGCACCAGATTGCCGTCAAAATTTTTTGCATATTTCTTTACCATATTGGTTCCGTCAACAGCAATCTGAATAATTTCCTCTTTGCTCTTGTTAAACACCACATCCCTCTGAAGCGTAGATGTGGAGTTATAAATATGCACCACAACATTTTTTATCCCTTTAATGGCCTCAAAGGTTCTCTTTATCAGATGTTCCCTGCACTGTACCAGCACCTGAACCCGCACATCATCAGGAATCATCCGCCGTTCCACCAGCTGACGCAGGAAATCGTATTCAATCTGAGAGGCGGCCGGAAATCCAATCTCAATCTCCTTAAATCCCAGCTTCAGAAGCATATTGAAGAACTCCATCTTCTCTTCTACCACCATCGGCTCTACCAAAGCCTGGTTACCGTCACGGAGATCCACGCTGCACCACACCGGCGCTTTTTCAATCTGCTTAAACGGCCAGCTTCTCTCAGGAAAATCCACAACAGGTACTCTTTTATAGCGCTGATAATTCAACATGTTCTTTTCCTCCTCGTAATTACGTTTCCAATGCAGTCTCCCGGCTCTGCTTCCTCTATGCTTCCAGCAAATGTCCCCGGGCTTTCATCACTTCTATTACCTGATCTACATAACGTTCACAGATCTCCTGGCTGGATGCCTCCACCATGACACGGACCACCGGCTCTGTGCCTGATTGGCGAAGCAAAATACGTCCGCCTTCGCCAAGGCTCTCCGTCACTTTATCAACCTCCGCCCTCACAGTCGGATCCTCCTGGGCTTCTTTCTTATCTTTTACTTTTACATTTTTCAGCACCTGGGGATAGATCTCCACCTCCGACGCCAGCTTCGCAAGAGTCTGTTTTCTCTCGAGAATCACTTCCATAACTTTCAGGGAAGTAAGAATGCCGTCTCCTGTGGTAGCATGTTTGCTGAAAATAATATGACCTGACTGCTCCCCGCCCAGGCAATGGCCGTAAGAAGACATATTTTCGTAAACATATTTGTCTCCCACCGCAGTCTTTTCATAGGAAATCCCTTCCCGCTCCAAAGCTTTATACAGGCCGAAGTTGGACATAATCGTGGTTACCACCGTGTTGTTTACCAGGGTTCCCTGCTGCTTCATATATTTTCCGCAGATGTACATGATCATGTCGCCGTCTACCACCCGGCCGTCGCCGTCCACGGCAATACAGCGGTCAGCATCGCCGTCATACGCAAAACCCACATCCAAATGATTGCGCTTTACATATTCCTGAAGTACATGGATATGGGTGGAACCGCAGTCCGTATTAATGTTCAGGCCGTTGGGCTCGCTGTTGATCACATAGGTCTCCGCCCCTAAAGCGTCAAACACATTTTTAGCAATAGCCGACGCGCTGCCGTTGGCACAGTCCAGCCCTACCCGCATATTTTTAAAAGAGCGGGTTGCGATCGAAATCAGATATCCGATATAGCGGTTCCGCCCGGCGGCAAAATCAATCGTGCGGCCGATATTGTCCTTTCGCGCCAGCGGAATCTCCCCCATCTCCCCGTCCAGATACTGTTCTATTTTTTCGATTACGGATTCCTCCAATTTCTCTCCCCGCTCGTTAATCACCTTGATTCCGTTATCATAGAAGGGGTTATGGCTGGCAGAAATCATGATTCCGCAATTAAATCCCTCTGTCCGCACCACATAAGACACGCTGGGTGTGGTTGTTACATGCAAGAGGTATACATCCGCGCCGGAAGCAGTCAGGCCTGCCACCAGAGAATACTCAAACATATAGCTGCTTCTTCTGGTATCTTTTCCTATCACCACCCGGCATCGGGTGTCCGGTTCTTTCTGTCCATAATACCATCCCAAAAAACGCCCTACCTTATAAGCATGCTCCACAGTCAGGTCTACATTAGCCTCACCGCGGAAACCGTCTGTCCCAAAATATTTTCCCATAATTCTATCCTCCCGATAAATCACTGACCATAAACGCATCTGTGTTCACATAATAAAGTACAGTATAGCACACTGTTCCTTTGTTTGCAATTTCCAAATTTATTCTGTATCTGTTTCTATGGCAAACAGCACCGTTCTTCCGTCATCCACCTCATAGCTGCAGGTGACCAGCGTATACAGCCCTGATATTTCTTTTTCCGGAAATTCGGCATACGCACACGGCTCCAGCATTCGCTGCACAAAGTCGTCAAAAGCCTCTTTGTTCCGGAAAACGGTTCTGCGCACTTCAGGAGTGTTTTTTATGTAATAGCAGGATACAGCCTTTAAATGGATCGTCTCCCGGGGAGTATAAATCTCAAAATATTGATGTTCCTTAAAGTACTCCTCATCTTTAAACCTGTTTATATCCTTAAACATAAAACCGCTTTTCATATTATGGCCATAGATAATATTATTGTATCCCCTCAGATTGCTCTGGCTTTCAAAATCCAGAAAAATACTTCCCGCTTTGCTCTCCTCCCCTTCAAAGCTTTTATAAAGGTATTCATCATTGTTGCTGCTCTGGACAATGGGGTAATCAATATTGGTATCCGGTATCCGGATCCATGCCACCACATCCGGATTCATTTCAGCCAGTTTTTCAAAATCAATGGGGGATATATAGGGCGGCTCCTGCTGTTTTGCCGTTTCTTCCGGCATCTCTTCCCTGCTTTCTTCCGTGCTCTCCTGCGCCGGCGTCTCCTCCTGGCTGATCATCTGAACCAGTTTTTCGTACTCCCTCTGGGCCCTGTAATCTTCAATATATATTTTAAGAAACTGGCCCCCGCTGACCCCCGCCACGACAACCAATACCATTATAATCAGCTTATGAATCCAGCCCCTTTTTTGTGATTTTTTTTCCTCCACCGCTCTCTCCCCGCCTTCACGTTTTCCTTTTACCCCGCCTCGTTCATCTTTGCCAGCTTTGCCGCCTGATCGGCAGCAATCAGACTATCTATGATTTCCTGTATATCTCCGTTCATAACAGAGTCAATCTTGTACAAGGTCAATTTAATCCGATGCTCCGTCACCCGTCCCTGGGGGAAATTGTAGGTGCGGATTTTCTCGGAACGATCCCCTGTGCCAATCTGGCTTCTGCGCTCCTGTGCCTCGCTGCTCTGGCGCTTCTCCAGCTCCATATCGTACAGTTTGGAGCGGAGGAGCCGGAATGCCTTTTCTTTGTTCTGCAGCTGGGATTTCTCTGTCTGGCTGTAGATCACGATTCCCGTAGGCATATGGGTAAGGCGGACAGCCGAGTCCGTAGTATTGACACACTGTCCTCCGTTTCCCGAAGCGCGCATTACATCAATACGGCAATCTTTCATATCAATCTGCACATCCACCTCTTCTGCCTCGGGCATCACAGCCACCGTGGCCGTGGAAGTATGGATCCGTCCGCCGCTTTCTGTCTCAGGAACCCGCTGTACCCGGTGGACGCCGCTTTCATATTTTAATTTAGAATAAGCACCCTTCCCCGTAACCATGGCGATAACTTCCTTAAACCCGCCGATTCCGTTTTCGTTGACATTGATAATCTCCACTTTCCAGCGGTGGCTTTCCGCGTAGTTTACATACATGCGGTAAAGCTCTGCGGCAAACAGCGCCGCCTCGTCCCCGCCCGCTCCCGCGCGTATCTCCAAAATAATATTCTTGTCGTCATTGGGATCTTTTGGGAGAAGCAGTATTTTAAGCTCCTGCTCTAACTCCTCCACCCGCTTTCTGGCGTCGGACAGTTCCTCCTTGGCCAGCTCCCGCATCTCCTCGTCATTTTCCTCCTCCAAAAGGGCAAGGCTGTCTTCAATATCCTGCCTGGACTGCTTATATTGCTTGTAAGCTTCCACCACAGGGGATAAATCTGCCTGCTCTTTCATCAGCCTGCGGAACCGGTTCTGATCCTCTGCTACAGAAGGGTTGTTCAGCTCCAGCATCAGCTCTTCGTAGTGTACCAGTATATCGTCTAATCGATCAAACATGACGTCCTCCTTCTCCTCGAACCACCCGGTCAAGGCCGGGAGCGTCCTTGATTATTTTTACATTCTTAAATCCTGCTTCCTCAAGAAGGCTGCTTACTGCCTCCCCCTGATCATGGCCGATTTCCAGATAAATACATCCCCCCGGATTCAGCCGTTTGTCAGCCTCCCCGGCAATCCTCCTGTAAAAGCCAAGGCCGTCTTTATCCCCGTCAAGGGCCATAACCGGCTCAAAATCCCGCACCTCCGGCTGAAGGCCTTTAATCACCTCTGTAGGAATGTAAGGCGGGTTCGCCGTTATAATATCAAATTTCTCATCGTTCAGGGGTTCAAATAAGTCGCCGGCCAGAAAACGGATACTTCTTTCTCCGTCCAAAAGCCTGCCGGCGTTTTCCGAAGCCACATTTAGGGCCTCCAAAGATAAATCCACGGCCGTTACATCTTCATATCCGCCCAGAACCGCCAGACTGACGGCAATACACCCGGAACCGGTACACAGATCAAGAACCTTCTTTTTCCTGTCCTTTTGTTCCTCCAAAACCAGTTCCACCAATGTTTCCGTATCCTGCCTGGGAATCAGCACATGTTTATTTACCTTAAATGTCAGCCCCATAAAATCCTGGTTCCCCAGAATATGCTGCAGCGGGATCCGGCTGCAGCGCTTTTTTATCATCTGGCGGTAATGCCGGATAGCAGCCTCTGCGGCTTTCGTCTGCTCCAGCGCCTGCATCCGGTTCATAAGGAAATGCACGGTATCCAGATGAAAAGCTTCCAGAAGAAGCCTTCTGGCATCCAGCTGGGCCTCCGGGGCCCCGGCCCGCAAAAGGCTGTTGGTTCCTTCATTTAACAACTGATGCAGAGTCATCGTTCTACCTCGTCTCTATTTTGCGGGAAAATTCTCTTTTAGATAAGTTTTCCAGTCGAACACCGCCTCTACCGCGGTTATAGCCACCTCAATCATGCTGTCGTCCGGCTCTTTGGTAGTCATATTCTGCATCCAAAGCCCCGGCTTGCTTAAAATATTTATCACCCTGCTGTCGCTTCTGCCTGCAAGGCGCAAAAACTCATAGGATACTCCCGCAATAACCGGAATCAGCACAATCCTGCTTATAACCCTGGGCCAAAATCCTTCCACCCTCACTGCCATAAAAAACAGGATACTGATCAACATAACAATAATCAGGAAGCTGGTCCCGCACCTTTTGTGCTGTTTCGAACTGGCCCTCACATTCTCCACCGTTAATTCCATCCCGTGTTCGATGCAGTTTATGCATTTGTGTTCCGCCCCGTGGTACATAAATGTACGGCGGATATCCTCCATATTGGAAATAACTTTGATATATCCGATGAAAATAGCCAGGCGGATGATTCCCTCGATAAACGCCATCAGCGTGTCTGAGGCAACCAAAGGACGCACAAGGCTACTGATTCCAAGCGGCAACACCATAAAGATAACAATTGCCGCTATCACAGAAAATACCATCACCATGGGCATCAGTATTTTTTCCAGTTTTTCTCCAAATCTATCATCCAGCCACTTCTCAAGCCGGCCCGGTTCTTCTTCCACATCATCCTCGAAAAAACCGGCGGAAAAGGTCAGTGTCCTCATCCCTAATATCATGGAATCCGCAAAGTTAAAAACGCCTCTTATAAAAGGGAGGGAGAAACACGGAACCTTCTCCGTCAGGCTCACATACGTATCCTTTTTCACCTCAATCTCCCCGTCGGGCTTCCGCACGGCTGTGGCGTACTCCTGCTTATTTTTCATCATAATTCCTTCAATAACGGCCTGACCGCCAATTCCGGAATATTTCATAATACCTCTCTTTCCCTGGCTCCCAAAGGAGCTGTTCCGATAACGAAAAAATAGGTTGAGCATAAGTGTCTCCACTTAGGTCTCAACCTCTTTTTACTCATACTCTGATTACTTGCCAGCGTTAACGCCGTACTTACGATTGAACTTATCAATACGTCCGCGGGCAGCCGCAGTCTTCTGCTGTCCTGTGTAGAATGAATGGCACTTGGAACAAACCTCTACGTGAATCTCCTTCTTAGTAGAGCCTGTCACAAATTCATTCCCACAGTTACAGGTAACTTTTGCCTGGTAGTACGCCGGATGGATACCTTCTTTCATGCTTCTCACCTCTCAAATTCTTTTTATTCTGTTATGGCAGTAAACTGATGCACACTGCCTGTATTGTCGTTCAAACAGCTTGTTTAGTATATCATAGAATAAATTTTTATGCAAGCACAATTTTCTCAAATCCCGCTTAAACTAACAATTATTCCGCAAAACCGTCAGCTGTTGTGGCCTATGCACAAGGTCAGTCCATAGACGTTCTCCACCCCCATGCATTTCAGCGCCCGGGCACAGGCTTCCAGGGTGCTTCCGGTGGTGTAGATATCGTCTATCAGAAGAACGGTTCTCACCCCCAAAGGCAGATTGCCGGGGACGAAGGCCTGCCGCAGGTTCTTAAGCCGTTCCTGCTGATTCAGCTGCTTCTGGGGAAGGGTCTTTTTCGTTCTCTTAAGCCCTTTGGGGCACACGGGGATCTCCAGCTGCCTTCCTATGCGCCGCGCCAGAAGCTCCGCCTGGTTAAACCCCCGGCTGCGCATGCGGGTGGGATGAACGGGAACCGGAACCAGGACATCCGGCGAGATCCGGCGGATGGTTTTTGCAAACCTTCGGCATACGGCCTGGCTGTAGAAATCCAGATATTCCCTCCTGCCCTTATATTTTACGGCTGACATGGAGCGGCTTGCCGCGGAATTATAATTAAGCAGGGCAAAATTCTGTACAAAGGTCTTTGAATGCCTGGCACAGTCATAACAGTACTCCATCTGCCCGCTCTCCACCTCTTTGCCGCACTTTTTGCACACAGGCTGTCTCACAGGCGACAGCGCTCCCACGCAGCCGGGGCAGATAAGCTCTCCCAAAGGCTGCACGATATCCCCGCACACAGGGCAGCGGCGGGGAAAGAAAAGATTTATGATACACTCTTTTACTTTTTCCAATGTAAACTCCTATAGCTTGTTTGCGGACCATTTCCGTCTTTCTGCCGGCGGGCCGCTCTCAGTCTATCTCACGGATCCTCTCATACAGACCGCAGTACCGTCTCTGCTCCACCGTGTTGTCAGCCATGGACTGAAACATCTCCGGCAGGCCCACCAGGCACACGCAGGCCCTGGCCCTGGTAACTGCCGTGTACAAAAGATTTTTCGTCATCAGCATCCTTGGGCCGCTGTGTACCGGTATAATCACCGCCGGATACTCGCTTCCCTGGGATTTGTGGATGGTAATCGCGTAGGCCAATTCCAGCTCCTCCAGCTGTTTTAAACTGTACTCCACCATTTTCCCCTCGTCAAATTCCACGGTCAGGGTCTCCCCAAACAGATTGATCTCCCGGATAATACCCATATCGCCGTTAAACACTCCCATCCCTGTTTCCAGAGGCGTGCCGTACCCGGTGCGGATCTCCCATGGGATCTGGTAATTGTTCTTGATCTGCATGACCTTATCCCCCAGCCGGAAGATGACCGTGCCGGATTCCTTCTCCGGCTTGTCCTTGTCCGGAGGATTCAGAAACGACTGCAGCACCGAGTTGAGCCGCTCCACCCCCAGGGCCCCCTTGCGCATGGGGGTCATAATCTGGATGTCAAGAGGCCTGGCGTGGACGTAGTCGGGAAGCTTGCGGGTCATGAGGGTCAGCATAGCCTTTATGATGGCGTCCGGATTGTCCTGCCTTATAAACAGGAAATCCCGGCTGCGCTTGGCCAGATTAACCGGCTCCCCCGCGTGTATCCGGTGGGCATTGACAATAATGTCGCTCTCTGCCGCCTGACGGAAAATCCGGGTCAGCTCCACCACATTGAAGGCTCCGGAGCGGATCATATCTTTCAGCACATTGCCCGGTCCCACAGAGGGAAGCTGGTTTACATCCCCAACAAGGATCAGCCTTGTTCCCACGGTAACTGCCTTCAGAAGCGACTGCATCAGATAAATGTCTACCATGGACATCTCGTCGATGATAATAATATCCCCCTCAAGAGGGTTTCCCTCATTCCTCTGAAACCGGGAGCTAACACTCCCTCCCTCACCGGGAACTCCGTTCAGTTCCAGCAGCCGGTGAATGGTTCTGGCCTCATATCCCGTGGCCTCGGTCATGCGCTTTGCCGCCCGTCCTGTGGGAGCTGCCAGAAGGATGTCCATACCCTCAGCCTCAAAATAGCGGATAATTGTATTGATGGTGGTGGTCTTTCCTGTACCGGGGCCTCCTGTTATAATAAGAAGACCGCTGTTGACCGCCTCCGCCACTGCCTGAATCTGCAGCGGATCCAGCTCCATCTTCTCCTCCTCCTGGATCCGCCAAAGCCGCTCCTGTATGTTTCCCACGGACTCATGTCCCTTAATATTTAAATCGTGGAGCATCCGGGCCACGTTCAGCTCCATGTAGTAATACACGGCTGCATACACATGGAGTTCATCGTCCCGGCCGGACACTGTCCCATCTTCCTGCTCCGAGTCTGATATGTCAGCGGCTTTCCTCTTTACCACCAGGCGTTTCTCCATCTGCATATCCATGAGATAGGGCTCTATCTGGCCCGGGTCTGCCTTCAAAAGCTCTGCCGCCTGGTCAGACAGTTCCTTTTTCGGCAGGTACGTGTGCCCCTGGGCCGCAGCCTGAAACAGCGTGTAGAGGATCCCCGCCTTTATGCGGTAGTCCGAGTCAGCCACAATCCCCACCTTGCGCGCGATATCGTCGGCCATCTTAAACCCTACCCCGGCGATATCGTCGGCCAGGCGGTAAGGGTTCTCCTTGATGATCCCGTACATCCTGTCTCCGTACTCCTTGTAGATCTTGGCCGACAAATTCATGGAAACGCCGTACTCCTGCAGAAACATCATAGCCTGGCGCATCCCCTTTTTGGCTTCCATCTGGCCGGCTATGGACATGGCCATCTTCTCGCTGACCCCTTTTATCTCCGCTAAGCGCTCCGGCTCCTCCTCAATGATACGAAAGGTATCTGCCTTAAAACGGCGGACAATCCTGGCTGCCAAAGCCGCCTTGACGCCCTTAATCGCCCCGGAGCCCAGATACCTCTCCATGGCCTGGCTGTCCTCCGGGGTTTTTATGGTGTATGTCTCCACCTGCAGCTGCTCCCCGTAGACGGGATGTTCCGTCATAGTCCCCACAGCCTCGATCATTTCGCCCTCGCCTATGTATGGAAATGTGCCCACAAGCACATATTCCTCCCCGCCTGCGGACACATCCAGCACACTGTAGCCATTATCCTCGTTGCGATATTTTATTTTCTCCACAAATCC
>JAAWLV010000068.1 GCA_022798105.1 Hungatella sp. | reverse complement strand
GAAGAAATTGTTTTATTATGCGGACAGATACCTGCAGAAAAGTGACTGGAAAGATATGGCTATGCTGAAATTCTGTCTTTTTTCCATTGGAATTCTGGCGGGGATGAGGATCCCGGTAAGGAATAAAAAGAAAGCGGCTGTTCTTGCCCTTCTTGTCTTTCTCATTACCTATATCCCCCTTATGGCAAAGTTTATAGGGGTTGTGACCGAAAACAGGGAGACGGTTTGAGACGGCCGGCTTCACCCTGGAGGAGATGGTTACTCACAGGCAAGAGCAGATTTCGCTTAAGTTAATGACGCTGTCTGTAAATCGTAACGTAAATTTGTAATATATGGAAGGAATTGGCAGAAAATTATATTGACGGACAGAGAAGAACTTCATATAATAATACAAGGGGCGGGTGTTTGCCGCCGCGAACACAATATGAAAAAGCAGGGGGAAAACCATGGTTGAGACACTTAGGAAAAAGGCAAGAAAGTCCAATATGACAAGATTCATACTGTCGGTAATCGGTGTAATCGGATTGCTGGTAATCACGGAATTTGCGGTATTTGAAGTGCTTTCCGGGCCAAAGAAGATGGATATTACGTTGGATCCTTCAACATATGAGGGAAAATATGTGACCATTGACGCAGAGTATTTTCTGTACGATTACATAGAGCACAGTACAACTACCACCAGAAAGTACGGAGGAAAGTCCACCAGCATAAACGGCTACAGCTATCTTGTGTTCCAGTCTGTGGATGATTATGAGAATGAAACATCCACCTGGTATTTTTACAGCATTTATCTGGACAAGGAGAGGCAGGGTGAGCTGAGCCTCAAGATTGACGAGGCATTTACGTACTGGAATGATGAGACGGGGAAAGAAGCGCCGCCGGAACCGGTTACGGTTACAGGTTTCTGGAAGCCCATGGATGTACAGACGGAGAGTTATTTCAGGCAGGCCCTGGCAAAACTGGAGATTACAGAGACAGAGTTTGACAAGCTGTATTTTTATGAGCTGGACACGGAGAACCTGGGCGGTTCCAACAAGGCCCTGTTCTGGGTATTTATGGCTGTGGCCGCAGGCCTTGCAATTTACGCGGTTATGTGCGCAGTGGGATTTTTCGGCAACGGATACATGAAGGATATTCAGAATTATCTGCAGAAGGACGGTTCCGTTTCCCTGGCCGCCATTGAGGAAGATTTTAATCAGGCGCGTATTTTTGAGAAGAGCGTGTGGGTCGGGCGGAAATGGACCATTTATATGCAGGGCAGGAATGCGTTTATTCTTGCTAACAAGGATTTGGTATGGGGATATTACTTCAGCCGGACCGGACGCAACAGTGTAAGTGAGATGCGTCTGTACACAGCGGAGAAAAAACTGTACCACATCAGCCTGACTGAAAAAAATACGCAGGATGCCCTGAAGATCTATTTGGAGGAACAGCCTCAGATGGTGGTTGGGTACAGCAAAGAGCTGGAGAAGCTGTACAATAAGAAGTTTAACGAATTTTTGGATCTGAAGTACAACCCGGCTAAAAGGGATATTTCCGGGGAAGAATTACCGATGTAGTTGTCTGGCTGTTCATATAATTGGATTCAAGCAGATTAACGGGTTAGATTTTTGTGGGAAAGTCTAACCCGTTTGTAATACCAGAGTTTTGCGGAGAGCATGATTATGGAGATTCAAAATGTGATTGTATTTTGTATGGAATTAATGGGAACCGTGGCCTTTGCCGCATCCGGCGCCATGACCGGCGTAAACTGCGGGATGGATGTGTTCGGAGTGTGCGTGCTGGGGGTGATTACCGCCGTCGGAGGCGGTATGACAAGGGACGTTATCCTGGGCAATGTGCCGGGAGCACTGACAAGGCCTGTGTATGTGATTGCCGCCGTGGCCACAGCCGTGGCGGTCTTTGCCGCGTCGTATTTTAAGAGACATCTGCTGCAGGGGGCCGTAGGTATTCTGTATGACAGGGTTATGCTGATTATGGACTCCATAGGCCTGGGGATATTTACGGTTATGGGTGTTATGACGGGAATCGGCCAGGGCTATATTGACAATACGTTTTTGCTGACTGTGCTGGGAACCCTGACCGGGGTAGGCGGTGGACTTTTGAGGGACATGATGGCAGGACAGCCGCCCTACATCTTCGTGAAGCATATCTACGCCTGCGCGTCGGTGGTAGGGGCTGTCAGCTGTGTGTATATGTACCGGATATTCGGGCAGATTCCGGCTATGGTCACGGCGTCTGTGCTGATTATCGGAATCCGGTTTCTTGCGGCCCATTACCACTGGAACCTGCCGCGGATAGAGATAGAGGAGTGAGCGTTAAAAGGGAATCTGTGTAAGTTGGGAGAGCCGTAGTACGGGAAAAATCCGGCATTGTATGTTTATAAGCCGCAGCGAGTAATTCGACGCTGCGGCTTATTTTTATGCCATGGAATCCTATAAAAATTTCGATATATCTCTTTGATAAAAACAATAATCGAATATTTCAATATTTGAACCGCAAAAATCTAAATAATTGCAGATAACTTGCTATAATTACCTGATATTTTGTATAATTCCACTATCAAAAATAAAAATATCACACAGGAGGATATTGAAATGAAACAAATGCAACTGGCTAAGGGAAAAGACGTAACGTTTCAGTTTGAAAACGGCCTGGCTCAGACAGAGATTTTGGCTGGGTGCAGTGAAGATTTGAGGATTTTCCGATGTGTTCTGAAAAAGGGCCATGTCTGGAAACCGGAATTATTCAGTATCACCGACAAGATTCAGTTTTTTGCGTTTATTTCAGCAAGCGGGTATGTACTGACAACAGACCGTTCCTATAACATAGAGGACAGGGCAGTGTTTTGTCCTGATTTTGACAGGGATCCTGGGATTGAAATCCATGCCGGGGCCAATGATTTGGAATTTTATCGGTATATCGGCGTGATGAATGACTGGGATATCCGAAGATTTAAGCTGCAGCACATTGTTCTTCCCAGGTTCAGGCTGTTTAGGGACGGCGTCCGATACACGGAAGGTTTTACAGGGGATGCCGGTTCTAATCTCCGCTCCCATCTGCTTTTAGAGGGAAGACAGCTTGGAAGGTACAGCATGGGGTACAACGTGGGTGAGGGCCCGTCTTTTGTGGGAACCCATACCCATGATATAGTAGAGCAGTGGTATTTCGTACTCCAGGATTCCAGTTTTACTTACACCGCCGACCAGGGAGATGTGGAGATGGAGGCATATGACGTGTCTTACACAGACAGAGGGGTGCCTCATGGAAGCAAGGCCCGCGCGGATCAGAAGATTAATTACTTCTGGGTAGAGCTGGCCACGGACGGATATCCGGAGGTGGATATTGCTCCGGAAGAGTGATTTCGAAGGTTAGTACAACCGGGAAAGCGGCTGACTGGGCTCTTGATTGGGACGAACGTACATATATGGCAGGAAGGAGGAGCGATGGATTTAGAAAGTATCGAGATATTTCTGGCAGTTGTGCGGACAAGAAATGTTTCGAAAGCAGCGAAAATCCTCTTTATCTCCCAATCTACAGTCAGCTACCGGTTAAGGCTTTTGGAAGAGGAGCTGGACTGCAAACTGGTGGAGCGGGGAAGAGGACAGAATCAGACGTGCCTGACAAAGGAGGGGGAAATGTTTTTTCCCATAGCGGAGCGGCTGAAAAACATTCGGTATGATATTGAGTCTTTTAAAGACATATCCCGCTGCCCGTCCATCAGCATCGGATGTGTGGAGAGTATGGCCATCTATCTGCTGGATGAGCTGTACAATCAGGTGGCCGGACGCAATAAGAAAGTGAAGATGTATTTTCTAATCAACAACAGCGAACACATTTATGAGATGCTGGAAAACGGACAGGTGGATCTTGCCTATGTGATCGAGCCCATACGCCAGAAAAACATATCTCTGACTCCACTGTTTACGGAGCAGATGGTGCTGGCAGCCTCCGAGGACATGAAACTGGAGGGCAGCAGCGTCCATCCCAGGCAGCTGGATATACGGGATGCCTGTCAATTTGACTGGAAGGAACAGAATCTTAACACATGGTTTGAGCACTGGTTCAACCCCAAGGAGCTTCCCTATCTGAAAACCAACTCGCCGCCGTTTGCGTTCAGCTTTATGAAAAGCCACGCATGCTGGTCGGTGGTTCCCCACTCCATGGGGAAACGGCTGGAGCGGGAGGCCGGAATGAAGCTTTACGCCATCAAGGAGCCGCCTCAGGAGCGCATCTGCTATCGGGCCTCGTCGAAGGGCAGGCACAATCTGTATCCGGACGCGATAAAATACTGGGACAGGGAAATGAAGCGTTTTATTCTCTCCAAGCCATGGCTGGAGGCGGCAAAAGAATAGTAAATGAGAAATGGGAGGTAAAGAAATGGCTATCAAGATAGACAGGAGGAGTTCTGATATATCCTATGACCAACATGGATTTGCGATGACAGAACTGCTTCCCGGAACTTATGACGGAGGTATCCGGAATTTCAGGTGCCGGCTAAAGGCAGGAAACGACCACAGCCCCCAATTGTACGGGGATAAAACGGCTGTCTTGTTTTTCGGTATGGGAAAAGGGTATGTGACGGATGAGAAGGATGCCCATAATATTGAAGAATTAAGTTTTTATATTCCGGAATTCGATAAAACGCCGTATACCATTCATGCGGTTGAGGACATGGAGTTTGTGCTGAGCGTGGTGGAGATGAACCAGTGGGACTGGGAGGTTTACAGGGCGTCCCACGCAAGGCTGCCGTTCTTCCGTCCTATCAGCAAATGCTCTGTCTATGACCAGAGCTGTAAGGGGCCGAAAACCTCATCCTGGAACGTGCTCCAGGGAAGGCAGCTGGGCCGTATTATGATAGGCGCAGTGAGGGCAGTGGGAGACGGAACCAGGGAAAAGGGCCATGGGGCCGTACATCAGTGGAATTACTGTGTGGGAAATTCTGACTTTAATCTGACTGTGGGGGATGAGACCGTCAGGACGGCTGCCGGAGACTGGAGTTTTGTCCCGGCAGGAGAGGATCACGCCCTGGTTTCTGAGGAGGGGAAGGAAGCATACTATGTGTGGTTTGAGCATTTTGCAAAGGAAAAGGATTTTATCGTAAAGCCCGCCCCAAGGCGTTAAAAGGAGATGCGCAGCATGGAAAAGGTATATGTAGTCAAAAATGAAGATATTCATGTGGAATATGACAAAAACGGATTTTATATGACGGAGCTGCTTTGCGGAACCTACGCCGGCGGTATCCGGAATTATAAGTGTTTCCTGAAAGCCGGCTGCCAGGTCAGTCCCCAACTTTACAGGGAAGAGACGGTAATCCTCATGTTCGGCAAGGGACGGGGATATGTGAAGTCAGCCGGAGCTCTGCACAAAATTACGGAGGTTGCCTTCTATGCCCCGGATTTTGACAGGGAACCGTATGTGGTCCACGCCTATGAGGATATGGAGTTTGTTTTAAGCGTGGTGGAGATGAACCGGTGGGATAAAGAGCTGTACGAGGACTGTCATATCCGGCTTCCCTACTTTACTCTGATAAGCGATGCCATTATCTATGACCAGGACTGTAAAGGCCCCAACACCTCATCCTGGTGGATTTTCAGCCCCAAGCAGCTGGGACGGATTATGCTGGGGGTTGTGAGGGCAGTGGGAGAGGGCACTGTGGAGAAGGGCCATGATCGGGTGGAGCAGTGGAACTACTGTCTGGGGGATTCGGATTTTAATATGACCGTGGAGGACGCCCCGGTGGTAAACCACAAGGCCGGAGAGTGGAGCTATATTCCGGCAGGCTTTGACCATTCGCTGTTAGCGGAACCGGGAAAAGAGATTTACTATGTGTGGTACGAACATTATGTGAGGGAGAAAGACTTCTGCGTCAGCCTGGAGCCGGGGCAGGAATGGACGGAGGATTGATTTTGAATTAATACGGAAGGAGGACATCATCCATGGGCAACTTAAAGGTCATCTCTATTTGGGAGCAATACAGCTACTATTATCTGGAGGGAATGTCCGCAACCCTGAAAATTGCTTTGGTATCGGTGCTTACCAGTATTCTGTTTGGAATCATCATCGGTATCCTGCGTCTGTCCAGAAACTGGGCCCTGAAAAATATAGTGGCGTTCTATGTGAGTTTTATCCGGGGCACGCCTATGCTGATCCAGATTTATATCGTGTACTACTCCCTGTCATTTAATATGTCTATGTTTACCGCTTCCGTGGTGGCGCTGACCGTCAACGCCAGCGCGTATATCGGCGAGACGGTAAGGGGCGGGATTGAATCCGTGGATAAAGGGCAGATGGAGGCGGCCAGAAGCCTGGGGCTGTCTCACTGGCAGGCCATGGAGGAGATTGTGATACCCCAGGCCATAAAAAGTATCCTCCCGTCTCTGTGCAATCAGTTTATTATCCTGATAAAAAACACGTCCATGATGTCTGTAATCGGCGTCCATGAGCTGATGTACAACTCCAATACCGTGCGGGCCAACACCTACCTGGCATTTGAGCCTCTGATTATAGCGGCCACCATGTATTTTGTCGTCTGCTTTATACTGGAAAAAGGTGTTAATTATCTTGAGAGGAGGCTGAAATACAGTGCTTGACGTAATAAATCTGGAGAAGAGTTTTGGGAAGCTCCAAGTCCTTCGTGGAATCAATGTCACCATAAAGAAGGGTCAGGTGGTCTGCGTCATCGGCCCCTCAGGGGGAGGAAAGAGCACGTTTATCCGATGTCTGAACCTGCTTGAAAAGCCCACTGGAGGCGATATCGTTTTTGAAGGGGTATCGCTTATGAATAAAAAGGTAAACTTAGATGAGCACAGAAGAAAGATTGGGATGGTATTTCAGCATTTTAATCTGTTTGCCAATAAGAACGTTCTCAACAACATAACGCTGGCCCTGATGAAGGTGAAGAAGATGAAGCGGGAGGAGGCCGATGAACTGGCCATGAAGATGTTAAAGCGGGTGGGCCTGGAGGAAAAGGCCGGGCAGTTTCCCAGCCAGCTTTCGGGAGGCCAGAAACAGAGGGTGGCCATTGCCCGTTCCCTTGCCATGAATCCCGATATTATGCTCTTTGACGAGCCTACCAGCGCCCTGGATCCTGAGATGGTGGGAGAGGTGTTGAGCCTGATGAAGGAGCTGGCAAAAGACGGGATGACCATGGTGGTGGTGACTCATGAGATTGGTTTTGCCAGGGAAGTGGCAGATCGGATTTTGTTTTTGGATCAGGGGGTTATCCTGGAGGAAAACAGTCCTGATGAACTTTTGAACCATCCGGTACATGAGAGGACAAAGGACTTTCTGTCAAAGGTCCTTTGATTTAGGAAAGGAGAAGCAATATGAAAAAAAGATGGATTGCAACGGCACTTGCGGCGGTAATGGCAGTAAGCACACTGGCAGGCTGCGGCGCAAAACCGGAGGAGGCACAGGCACCTGCCCCGGCAGAGACGACCCAGGCGGCTCAGACCGAGGCACCGGCAGAAACAAAAACTCCGGCAGAGACAACGGCCCAAACGGAAGAGGAGTATGGACCTGTTCTTCAGAAAGCCAAGGAATCGGGGAAACTTATTGCGGCTATTAACGCCCAGTCTCCGCCGTGGAGATTCCACAAGATGGTGGACGGCCAGGATAAACTGTGCGGTTTTGAGATCAGCATGTGCTATGGATTGGCTGATTATGTATCTGAGAAACTGGGAACAAAGGTTGAAGTTGAGATAAACGATATGACTTTCCCGGGAGTTTTGGCAGCGCTGCAGGCAGGGCAGGTAGATTTTGCTCCGTCGCTGGCTGGTACGGAAGAGAGAAGGCAGAACATGGACTTTTCTATTCCATATCATCGCTCTCTTCAGACAATTGTAATTAAAAAGGACAGGGAAAATGAGGATATATTTGCCCCGGATAAGGCGATGAAGGGTGTCAGCACGGCATCTCTGCAGGGCTCTTCCACCTCTGTCACATTTTCGGAGCAGTATCCGCAGGCCAATCTGATTGACTATGAATCGACTCCGGATATTGTGCTGGCAGTAGCCAACGGGAAAGTGGACGCAGCTGTTCTCAACGAGAAATATGCTATTCTTATCTGTAAAGCGAATCCGGATCTGATGATTGATTATGATTTGTCCTTTGATATTCCCGTTGACAGGGATCCGGGCGCGTCAATCGCCATTCCCAAGGGAAATGAAGACTTTGTGGAGCTGGTAGACGAGTGGCTCAATACGATTTTATCGGATGGTACTTTTTCATCGTATGAGCAGGAAGCTATAGCCGAACTGGACGACCCGGATCTGTTGGAGGGCTTCAGCTCCAAGAACATACTTAATAAAAAGTAACTGCATGCGCTTGTTAAGAGAGCTGCCGCAGCAAGCACTTTGCTGCGGCAGTACTTTGTTTCTGATAAAGGTTTTGCCGCCCGGCGGGCGGTATGGAATGAAACGGGAAAGGAGAGATCATGGGAACGATAAAGTTATCGGATATTGGCAATTCCAATGGGCATTACAGATTCTACACATTTGAGTTCTTCCTGAAACATCAGAAACGGTTGGGATTTAAACGGGTGGATCTGTTTGGAGCCACTCCCCATGTATGGATCGATGCTTACAAAAGATCCAGCGGGCAAAGGATACGGCAGATGATTCAATCCTATGGGCTGATGCCAGGGGTTTTTATACCGGAGTTTTCTTCTATGCGCTACACACTTGGAAGCGAGGCAGAGTCACGGGCAAAGACTCATGAGTATCTGAAACGCTGTCTGGAATTTGCAGGGGAATTGGGAACCGGCCAGATGGCAGTCGCTGCCAATGGGTTTCTGCTTGATACGGAAGAAAAACAGCGCCGTTTCCGATTGACGGAGGAACTGGGATATATTCTGGATTTAGCGGAACCTTTGGGGATTCGGATTCTTCTTTTAAATCACTTTTGTGATGATACCAATATGGTAAGAACCATCGAGGATATGGATTGGTGCATGAGAGTTATGGAGGGAAGGAACATAGGACCTGCACTGGATGTGGCTTCTGCCTATGAGGCAGGGGAGAGCATAAAGGACTGGCTGGCACGTTTTAAAGACAGCATTGGCTATGTGTGCCTGTCCAACACCAAATTTGACGGTGCCAAACACTACTGGGGGGATGGCTATTTGAATTTAAATGATATTGCGGCAGAATTAATCACTGGGGAGTACTCCGGCAGTGTGGGATGTTTCTGTATGCTTCGGGACTATCTGAAAACACCGTGGACAGCAGATGAGCGGACTGCTAAAATGCTTGCGTGGGCTTTTGAGGGAACAGACTGCCATGGGCAGGAGCATGGAGGGTGAAGGAATGAGAGGGAAGATTAAGCGGAGGCAGATTGCAGGTATGAATCTGATGTATAAATGGTATTCTTTTGAATATTTCCTGGAGGCCATGGAAAGCCTGGGGTTTGAGAGCATCTTTTTGTGGGGCGGTCCGCCTCATTTTGACTGTGATTGTCTGTCTTACCCGGAATGCAGACGCATAGAGAGAGCTGCCCGGCACCGCGGCCTTGATATTACCGGTTTTTTGGTAACTGGATCCAACTACAGGTATCAGATTGCCGTTGAAGAACCGGAACAGAGGGAGCGGGTGTTTCAGTATTTCCGGAACGGTATTTTGGCCTGCGAGGAGCTGGGGAGTCCCTGTATTTCCGTAAATTCCGGCTGGGGATATCTGGATCACGGCAGGGAGGAGGCGTTTAAGCGGTCCCGGGATATGCTCTGCCGGCTTTGCCATGAGGCCGAGAAGCATCATGTGCGCATGGTCCTGGAAAGTTTGAAGTCCTGTGAGACAAACCTGGTTGTCACCATGGAGGATATGAAGCGGATGGAGCGTGAGATAGATCATCCGTCTTTTGGCATTATGGCTGATACGGGGGCTATTGTATATAACGGGGAACGGCTGGAGGACTGGTTTGCCTGTTTTGGAGAGAAAATCCAGTCAATTCATTTTGTGGACGGGATGCATCTGACATGGGGGGACGGAAAATCCGGTCTGGACGGCATGATAAAGTCTGTTACCGAACATGGATACAGAGGATGCCTGGCTCTGGAGACCGCCGGTGCCGGCTATCTGCCTGATCCAATGGAAGCTGACAGAAAGGCCATGAGGATTCTGAGCCCGTTCTTAGAGTAAAACGTATGAGTGAACCGTTATTTTCTAAAAAACAGATATACAATATGATTATTCCGCTTATTATGGAGCAGGTGTTTATGGCGGCCATCGGAATGTTTGATGTGATTATGGTCAGCGGTCTGGGAGAGCATTCCATCTCTGCGGTGTCCCTTGTGGATTTTATGAACCAGTTGATTAACAGCGTTTTGACGGCCCTGTCTACAGGCGGAGCCATTGTCTGTTCCCAATATATAGGGAGAAAGGATTTAAGGGACGCGGGGGAGGCTGTGGAGCACCTGATTTTGCTGGTGGTGCTGGCCGGGGCCGGGTTGATGGCGGCAGCTTTGGCAGGCAATCCATGGATACTTAACCGTTTGTACGGTTCCATTGAGCCCCGGGTTCTGGATGCCGGAAGGGTTTATTTCGGCCTGTCAGGAATTTCCTATCCGTTTATTGCCCTGTTTTGCTGCAGCGCGGCAGTCATGCGGGCGCTGGGATATGCCAGGCTGTCTTTTTATACGTCTCTGATTATGAATCTGCTGAATATTTCCATGAACGCCGTGTTTATCTTTGGCTTTCGCTGGGGTGTATTCGGCGCGGGGCTGGCATCCCTGCTTTCGAGAGCGGTCATCAGCCTGGTTTTGTTCTATATGGTTGTGAGGAAACAGAATATGGTTCCTGTCAGGCCGCTCATTTTGTGGAGGCTGAGAAGGAGGACGGCATCTGCAATCCTGAGCCTGGCAGTTCCAACCAGTCTGGAGAGCAGCCTGTTTTATATCGGGCGGCTTCTGGTTCAGAGGGTGGTAACAGGTTTTGGCACTTCAGCCATTGCCGCCAATGCGGTTTCCCTGACAGTGACGGAGTTTCTTCATATGCCGGGAGCCGGAACAGGGATCGCCATGATTACCATTGTGGGGAGATGCATCGGAGCGGATGAAAAGAAGCAGGCCAGAGGATATGCGGTGTATCTGATTGGCCTGACCTACCTGATTCAGGGGGTGTGCTGTATTGGTTCCATGGCACTGGCTTCCCCTGTTACAGGGCTTTACAATCTGACGGATGTGACAAAGGAGACGGCTGTGAGGATGCTGATGACACACGGTGTCATATGCGCCTTATTCTGGCCTATGGGATTTACCACAGCCAATGCGCTGAAATCTGCCGGAGATGTAAAGTTTACCATGATCATGTCTTTTGCGTGTATGTGGGTGTTCCGGGTAGGGGGAAGTTACCTTTTTGTCAGGCTTTTCCCCCGGTTCGGCGTTATGAATGTGTGGTTTGCCATGTACTGTGACTGGGCGGCAAGAGCTGTTATCTGCTTTGTCAGGTTTAAGGGGGATAAGTGGCTTGATAAAAAGGTGCAGTGATACTTATCCCTCCGCTTCATTTTTTCGGCTAAGCTCCGGCCACACGGTCACCAGCATAGTCCCGAAGCAGGCCAGCCCTCCCGCAAAGTTGGAGACAGGTTCCGCCATAAAGATGCCGCTGACCCCAAGGCCAAACAGTTTCGGAAGAATCATTATCATGGGGATGACAATGATAACCTTCCGGAAGATGGAGAAAAACACCGCGTTTTTTGATTTGCCCAGAGCCACGAACACGGACTGTCCGGCAAACTGCAGGGACATCATAAAGAATCCGAAATAGTAAATCTGCATGGCCGGGATTCCCGCCTCCACCAAATCTCCCTCATGATTGAAAATACGGATAAAGAACTCCGGAAAGCCGTGAACCAAGCTCCACATAAAGGTGGTGTAGGCCACAGACACCACGGACATGAAGACAATGGCTTTTTTCACCCGTTTGTACTTCCCGGCTCCGTAGTTAAAGCCCATAACCGGCTGGGCGCTGTTGGTGAGGCCGCTGATAGGCAGGGAGATGACTTCACGGACAGAATTTATGACGGTCATAATCCCCACATACAAATCTCCTCCGAAAAGCGCCAGGTTGGCGTTGTACATAATCTGCACCAGGCTGTTGGTGATGGCCATGGTAAAGCCGGACAGGCCAAGGCCCACGATTGCAAGGATGCGCCCTGGCTTTAAGCGAAACGCCTTTTTCCTCAGCTTTAAAATGGCTTTATCTCCCGTGAGAAACCAGATAATCCAGGCAGCGGACAGGCCCTGGGAGATGATGGTGGCCCAGGCGGCTCCCTGCACTCCCAGGCGGAAGGTGAAGATAAACAGCGGGTCCAGGATAATGTTTGTGACGGCCCCCAGAAGAACGGTGAGCATGCCGATTTTCCCGAAGCCCTGGGAGTTGATAAAGCTGTTCATGCCAAGGCCGGTCATGACGAAAATGCTGCCTAAAAGGTAAATGGTGATGTAGGAGTCGGCGTAGGGGATGGTTTCGTCGGAGG
This sequence comes from Hungatella sp., assembly GCA_022798105.1. Classification (GTDB taxonomy): domain Bacteria; phylum Bacillota; class Clostridia; order Lachnospirales; family Lachnospiraceae; genus UBA3402. The sequence goes on along the minus strand of JAAWLV010000068.1, from coordinate 1,639 downwards.
CGCCGAACAGGTACAGCATGGGGCGCTTCAGGATAAGGCCCAGGACTGTCAGGATAAGGCCGCTTAGGACCATCATGACAAAGGAATTGCCCATGATGGCTTCCGCCTCCACGTCATTTCCCCGCCCCCGCTCTATGGAGCACAGAGGAGCTCCGCCCATGCCGAACAGGTTGGCAAAGGCGACGACCATGGAGATAATGGGAAGGCAGAGGCCAAGACCCGTGAGAGCCATGGTAGCGTTCTCCGGAATCCGGCCGATGTAAATCCGGTCCACGATGTTGTAGAGCACGTTGATGAGCTGCGCCAGGGTCATGGGCAGGGCAAGGTTCAGGATGTTTTTAATGACGCTTCCCTTGGAGAAGTCGTTTTTGGTGTCTGTGTGTATGGCAGAGGACATGGTTGATACCGCCTTTGGGGGTTTGTTTATTTTAAGAAGCGTAGTTTGCCTGAATATAATCCGGACAGTAGTAGTATAACTCGATTTAAATAACCTTACATTTCGCTGGTCTGCTTTTCCGATAACACAAAGGAAAAATGCTCAACGTAGCACCACTACGCCTCCGCTTTTTCCTTTGCGTTCTCGAAAAAGCATCCTCACCGAAAATGAAAGGTATTTAAATCGAGTTATACTAGACAAAGAATTCTACCGGGGTATACTCCTGAAGGTTCTTTACAGCGGAGGAGGCGTAAAATTCTTTGAAGATGTCTATGCATTCCTGTTCGGAACAGATTTTTTCTACAAGTTTTGTGGTGTTGTTCTGCTCCATGCCCAGCTGAACCACAATGCCTTCGTCACACTGGGCTGCCTGCACATAGCGGATGCCGTGGCGGATTTCCTGAAGGGTCAGCACCAGAAACTGATTGCTGTCGTCGAACACGTCTTCCAGACCGTCCTTCACCTGCTGCCAGGAGACATTGTGCAGTTCTCCGTTCTGGCTTCCAAGGACCGTGGGGCTGGGGCAGGCGACGGTTCCGAAGATGACGTCGGTTGTGGTCTGTTTTTTGGGTTTTGGTGAGAAAAGGCCCATGAGTTTTTCCTCCTGTGAATGATTTTGGTATTATTTTATCACGAAGGGGAAGGAGATTCAAGAACAGAGACAGAAACAGAGACAGTGCAAAAGTCTTGATGGAAATTAATTATGGAGTATGGTATACTATCTATAGGGAAACAAATAAAGCGAAACAGAGCAAGGCAGGTGAGGCAGCAGTGCATAGATTAAAACCTTTAAATGATTTTATATTTGGGAAGACCTTTGGGGAAAAGGGTGATGAGGAGCAGCTGTTATCGCTGCTGAACGCTATTTTGGCAAAGACAAAACACAAGAAGCTGATCAGAATTGAGATTGTAGAGCACAGGACGTTTACAGCAGAGGTGGTCGGAGACAAGACCAGCATATTTGATATCCGGGCGGCAGCCGAAGACGGCACGAGGATTAATATAGAAGTTCAGCTTCGGGATTATGGAAACATGGACAGGAGGAGCCTTTTCTATTGGAGCAGGGAGTTTGCCAGCGGCTTGGATAAGGGAGATGATTACAGCCGGTTAGCCAATGTGATAGCGATTAACATAGTAAACTTTGAAGCCGTGCATGTAGATGATTTCCATACGGTATTCCATCTCTGGGAGGATACCCATAGG
>JAAWLV010000067.1 GCA_022798105.1 Hungatella sp. | reverse complement strand
CTGACGAACAGCCGGCAAGGCCTGCCAGCATGGCTGCACAGAGTATCATGGACATGGTTTTTCTGAATTTTCTCATGGATTTTCCTCCTATCTGATTGGATGTACTCTCGATTCTCTTTGTGCCTGATTTTGTGAAATGATTTTTGGTCAGATGTGCATGAATTTATGTACATCTGGCGGGAAAATCAGCCGCAAAAGCAGGTGCAGGAGAGATGCCGAGAGTACATGAATATCACAAGGAGGCAATATGATTCAGGATATTCAGATGACCGGTTTCAGTTTTTTGGATGCACCCTTTATCCCTATGGACACGATCCGTGTCTTCCATCTGTTTTATGTCTTCGACGGAACCGGCGTCCTTATCGCCGACAGTTCCAGCTATCCCTGCGGCCGAGACAGCCTGTTTGTCTTCCCCTCCCTGGAAGTAGCCGTTCCTCAGCCTTCGCTCCGTTCGGTTCTGACCATCCTTCATGTCAGCTTTACCTGTGCTTCCCCCTCCATGGTGCAGGAGTTGTGCCGTCTGCCCCGCCTTATTCCCGCTGCCCCCGAAAACCGCAGCCTTCTCATGGAACTGCTTCATGAATGCATCTTGAAACAGGCCTTCCACCAGGAACTGTGTGCCCTCTATCTGGAGCGGCTTCTGATACCTGCCGCAGTCCGACTTGCCAGACAGACGCGGCTTTTGCCCCCCGCTGCCGGCCTCTCCCACCTGGATGACAGCCCTCTGGCCCAGGTATGCTCCTACATTCATTCCCATCTGGGGGAAGAACTGCCCATTGATATTCTGTGCCGGATCGCCTGCATGAATTCCCGCCAGCTGAACACTCTGTTCAGAAAAACCTTCCACCAGGGCACTGTGGAGTACATCCGCAGCAGCCGTCTGGCAAAAGCCAGAGAACTTTTGTGTTTTTCCCAGGAATCCGTCACCTCCATCGCGGAACAAACCGGATTTAAGTCCGTCCACTATTTCAGCCGTGTGTTTAAAGAAAGCGAGGGCATCTCCCCCGGGGAATATAAAAAGCGCCTGGGCAGAGCCCTGGCGCCTGACGCAGCATCTCATCCAACCGGCAAAAATTCGTTGGTGTAGCACTCTTTTGCGGCTATAGGTTTATCAATAACCTTATATTCCACCATAAAGTCCGTGTAGTTGTCCCACACCTCATCCTTCATCACCCCCCAGACATCACTGTCCTCTTTATATTTGGAGGCCAGATAAGTCTGGGACATGGTTAACAGCTCCAGGGAATAGTCGGGGGCGTACTTCTGTAAAATCTCCGCGCTCTCCTCTGGGTTTTTGATGGCGTATTCGTAGCCCTTCTGTGTAGCTGCCAGAAATCTGCGCACCATATCCGGCCGTTCTTCAAGGGTTTGAGTGCCTGCAATAATCACCGGAGTATAGTAATCCAGCCGTTTGTCCAGATCCCGAACCGGCGTGTACTCAATGGGAAAGTCGTTCATTTGGCATTTCACATTGTCCCACGCCTCATAAAACCACATAACATCGGCTTTGTCCCTTAAGGCTTCAAATCCGGAACCGTCGGAAATCACCATGGTCAGTTTCGAAAAATCCGCTCCCGCCTGAGTCATCACCGCCTTTAAGACCGCCTCCTCACCGGGGCCGCCCCATCCCGCATAAGTCTTTCCCTCAAAATCCCGGGGCGACTTAATATTTTTCCCCTCATAGACAGCAAATCCGGAGGTATTGTGCTGGATCACGGCCGCAATGGCCTTGATGGGCAGCGGATCCTCCGAGGTCAGGGCAACCGTCACGTCCTCCTGGTAGCTGATGCCGAAATCTCCCTTTCCCACGGCGATCAATGTGGCTGTGGCGCCCTCCGTGGGCTCAATAATCGTGACATTTAAGCCGGCTTCCTCATAGTATCCCTTATCTTTGGCAACGTACATGCCCGTGTGGTTGGTGTTGGCCACATAATCAAGAATCACGGTCACATCCTCCGCCTTTGTCTGCCCCTCGTCTTCCCCTTCCTTCCCGGCTCCGGGAAGACTCTGCCCCTTTGATTCAGCCTGGGCCTTTTGGGGGGCGCTGCCCCTCTCCTCCTGGCCCGAACATCCCAGCGCAGCCACGGCAATTGCCGCCGCTGCCGCCATCAGCACAGCGTTCCTGCTTCTCTTCATTGTCTGTTCCTCCTTGCATACTTTTTCATGAAACCTTATTCTGCTCAAAAGATATGAGTCACAAAGCCGCCTGAAAGTTTCTGCAAAAAGGTTTGTCATCTCCTTATTTCTGAAAAGAAAATGGGCTGCACAGATAACGGCAGCCCATAAAGGTACAATACACTCCCTACGTTGGCATTATCCAAATCAGGTTCACGGGTCGAAATTCTTAATTTCCTCTCAGCCTGGCACACAAGCTCCCCAAATTTTAAATTGTTCTCATATCCACGAGTCTTTCTGATTGTAGCACCAAAAGACCAAAAATGCAAGCCTCAAAAACCGGCTTATGAATCCGCATTATCCGCCTGCGCGGCCCTTGCCTCCACTTCCTTCTTCTGAACATCTCCCGGCGCCTGCTCATAGCGGCTGAACTCGTACTCATACACACCGATACCGCCGGTCATGGAACGCAGGTCTGTATTGTAGCCGAACAGCTCGGACATGGGAACGTCCGCCTCGATAATCTGTTTTCCGTGGTGGTCGGAGTTCATACCCAGCACGCGGCCTCTTCTCCTGTTAAGATCCCCCATCACGTCGCCGGTGAATTTGTCGGGAACCGTAACCTTCATGGAAGCGATGGGCTCCAGAAGAACCGGGTTAGCCTCCATAAACGCCTTTTTAAAGGCCAGGCTGGCCGCCATCTTAAAGGCCATCTCGGAGGAGTCCACCGGATGGTAGGAACCGTCCAAAAGCACTGCCTTCAGGCCCACAACCGGATAGGCTGCCAAAGGCCCTTTGAGAACGCTTTCCTGAATGCCCTTCTCCACTGCCGGGAAGTAGTTCCTGGGAACAGCCCCGCCGAACACCTGCTCCTCAAATACATAGGGGGTCTCCAGATCCCCTGAGGGCTCAAAGGACATCTTCACATCACCGTACTGGCCATGGCCGCCGGTCTGCTTCTTGTACTTGCCCTGGGCCTCCACTTTCTTGCGGATAGTCTCCCGGAAGGCAAACTTAGGCTTGCTCAGCTCGATCTCAACCTTATAGCGGGAAGAAAGCTTGCTTACAATAACCTCCAGCTGCTGATCGCCGATACCGTAGATGAGGGTCTGACGGTTCTCCTTGTCACCCACCACCTTTAAGGTCTGATCCTCCTCCATCAGCTTGGCAAGAGCCGTGGCCACCTTGTCGTCGTCGCCCTTGGTCTTGGTCTTATACCGCATATAGGTGTAAGGCGTGGAGATCTGAGGTTTGTGGTAGACAATGGGGGCCGTGCGCACCGCCAGGGTATCTCCGGTCTGGGTTACGTTTAACTTGGCCACTGCGCCGATATCGCCGGCATGAAGCTCCTTTAACTCCATCTGCTCCTTGCCTCTTAAGGTGTACACCTTGCCGATCTTCTCCTCGGTATCCTTGTTCACATTGTAAGAAGCGGAATCCGGTTTCAGGGTTCCGGTACATACCTTCACCAGGGAATACTTGCCGATAAACGGATCCACGATGGTCTTAAACACTCTCATGGACAGGGATACGCCGTCGTCATATTTGGCCACAAAACGCTCCCCTGTGGATACGTCCACACCGATGCACTCAAAGTGATCCGGCGACGGGAAGTACCTGTCAATGCCCTGAAGAAGCATCCTGGCGCCCTGACAGTTAATGCCGGAGCCCAGCATAACCGGCACAATGCTTCCATCTATCACATGTTCCCTGAGCGCCCCGGAAATCTCCTCATATGTAAACTCCTCGCCGGAGAAGTATCTCTCCATATACTCCTCGCTGGTCTCCGCAACCGCTTCCACCAAAGCCTCCCGGCAGATACCTAGGTTCTTCTGGGAATACTCGGGAATCTCGCATTCTTCGTAATCGCTGTTGGTGGTAAATCTTCTTCCTTTCATCTTTACCACATTGACAAATCCCACAAATTTCTCATTCTCCCGGATCGGCAGATGGAACGGCGCGATCTTTCTGCCGAATCTGGTCTCCAGCTTTAAAATCAGTTCACGGAAGCTGGCATGATCGTCATCCATATTGGTCACAAAAATGATGCGGGGGAGGTTGAACTTCTCGCAGAGCTCCCACGCTTTCTCCGTCCCCACTTCAATGCCCGCCTTGCAGTTCACCACGATAACCGCCGCGTCGGCCACGCTGACGGCCTCCTCCACTTCCCCTACAAAATCAAAGTAGCCGGGAGTGTCTAACAGGTTAACCTTGATAGGCCCTTCCTCTCCGTTAAATTCCAGCGGCACCAGGGAGGTGGAAATAGAAAACTGCCTTTTGATCTCTTCCTTATCATAATCACTGATGGTGGAGCCGTCCACTACGTTACCCATCCTCTTGGTAACTCCGGTCACCAGTGCCATGGATTCCACCAAGGTCGTCTTACCTGCACCGCCATGGCCCAGCAACACGACGTTACGGATTTGTTTGGTTCCATACACGTTCATATACATTCCTCCTGTACATTATATTTTTGCCATAAGAACATTTTACTAAAAATTTCTGAATTTTACAAGTAATTTGTGCATTTTAAATATGCAAATTCTGCCTCAGCGTTACTGTTCACAGGTACCCTGTGAACAGTAACTGCATATGCCCATTTAAAATCTCCTGCGGCGATGGGGCATATGCTTTGCCCTCGTAACGGTACTGGCCCATGGCTAATCAGCGGAATGATTAGCCATGGTGTGAACAGTAACGCCTCAGCACTCCCATTCACAGGTCCCCTGTGAACGCACCTGTATATACTCACTTTAAACCGTAAAACTTTAAAGTTAAAAAGCGTTGACAAAATTCCCCCTTTGGCTTAAAATGAGGAAAGCGTTAAAATTTCGCCAAGAGAGGACATAACAGCCATGATTATTATTATGAAACCAAATGCTTCCCGGGAAGCAGTGCAAAAAGTAACCCGCATGATTGAATCCAAAGGCCTTCAGGCCCATCTGTCCGAAGGCGACCAGGTGACCATCGTAGGCGTTGTAGGCGATAAGACCAAACTCCACGGCTCAAACATCGAGATCTCCGAGGGCGTGGACAAGATCGTCAACGTCACCGAATCCTACAAGCTGGTGAACAAAAAATTCCATCCGGAAGACTCCGTCATCACCGTAGGAAACACATCCGTCGGCCCCGGCAATGTGACGGTCATGGCCGGCCCCTGCGCCATTGAGAGCAGCAAACAGCTTATGGATACGGCACTGGCCGTTAAGAAAGCCGGAGCCACATTCCTTCGCGGCGGCGCCTACAAGCCCAGAACCTCCCCCTACTCCTTCCAGGGGCTGGAGGAGGAAGGCCTTAAATATATGAAGGAGGCCAGGGAAGCCACAGGACTTAACGTCATCTGTGAGGTCACCAGCGCCCATGCCATCGAGGCCGCCGTAAAATACGTGGATATGCTCCAGATCGGCGCCAGGAACATGCAGAATTTTGAGCTGTTAAAAGAAGCCGGCAAATCCGGCGTGCCGGTGCTGTTAAAGAGAGGTCTGTCCGCCACCATCGACGAGTGGCTCAACGCAGCGGAATACATTATCTCCGAGGGCAATCCAAACATTGTCCTGTGCGAGCGTGGTATCCGCACTTTTGAGACCAGCACCCGCAACACACTGGACATCAGCGCGGTGCCCGTAATCCGGGCAAAGAGCCATCTGCCCGTTATTGTGGATCCCAGCCATGCCACCGGCGTTCGGGCTTATGTGGAGCCTTTGGCAAAATCCGCCATAGCCGTTGGGGCCGACGGGCTGATGATCGAAGTACATCCGTGCCCGTCCTGCGCCCTGTCCGACGGCCCCCAGTCCCTGACCTTTGACCAGTTTGAGACCCTCATGAACGATTTAAGGCCCTTTGCAGACCTGGTGGGAAGGAGCATGTAATGGCCGGCCTGCTGACAGATTCCTGCATCGGCTTTATCGGTCTGGGCCTTATCGGCGGATCCATCGCCAGAGGACTCAAGCGCTCCCACCCGGACGTCACCGTCATGGCCTACATGCGGACCAGGGAAACACTGGAACAGGCCCGGCAGGAGGGGATTGTGGATGTGATTCTTCCGGAACCCGGCGAAGCCCTAAGCGCCTGCGATCTGATTTTTCTGTGCACGCCGGTGGAATACAACGCCGCCTATTTAAGCCGTATCCGCCCCTATCTTAAGCCCGGTGCGCTTGTGACGGATGTGGGAAGCACCAAGACGGATATTCACAGCGAGGTCATCCGTCTGGGCATGGAGGATGTGTTTGTAGGCGGACATCCCATGGCCGGATCGGAAAAAACAGGCTTTGAACACTCCTCGGACCGTCTTCTGGAAAATGCCTACTATATCATTACCCCCACTGCCAAAAGCAGCCAGGGGGATATTGACCGCCTGGTCGCCGTGGCCGAAGCCGTGGGATCCATCCCCATTGTCCTTGACTGCGGACGCCACGACCAGATCACGGCTGCCATCAGCCATCTCCCCCACATTGTCGCCTCCAGTCTGGTGAATCTTGTGAGGGACAGCGACGGTCAGGACGGCCTTATGAACCGCCTGGCTGCCGGGGGCTTTAAAGATATTACCAGGATCGCCTCCGCCTCCCCCCAGATGTGGGAGCAGATCTGCATGGCCAACAGCAAAAACCTGGCTGTCTGCTTAAAACAATATATCCGTTCCCTGGAAAAGGCCCTGGCCCAGCTTGAGGCCAAGGACTCCCCGGGGATCTTTGAACTGTTCAAAAGTTCCGGGGAGTACCGCAATACATTTTCCGAGACCAGAAAAGGCGCCCTTGAGCCGGAGTACAGCTTTACCGTGGATATTGCCGACGAGGTGGGATCCATCTCCACTATCTCCGTAATTTTGGCCGCCGGGGGAATCAGCATTAAAAACATCGGCATCAACCATAACAGGGAACAGGGGGAAGGTGCCCTGCGCATCGTTTTTTATGACAAAGAAGCTATGGAAAAAGCCTGGGGCCGCCTCGAAAAATACCACTATGAACTGTCCATGTAATCATCCAATCCGTCTGCATGCTGCAGGCGATCACGCCGAAATTAACAGAAAGGATGGGTAACTGCCATGAAATTTACCAGATCAGGGGGACTTTTAGGGGAAGTGACTGTCCCCGGCGATAAATCCATCTCCCACCGCAGCGTTATGTTCGGATCCATAGCCAAAGGCACTACGGAAATCCGCCGCTATCTTCAGGGAGCTGACTGCCTGTCCACCATCTCCTGTTTTCAGAAAATGGGCGTTGATATTGAAAACAGGGGCGACAGGGTTCTGGTGCGGGGAAAAGGCCTTAAGGGCCTTTCCTGTCCGGACACGGCCCTGGACTGCGGCAACAGCGGCACCACCATGCGGCTTATGTCCGGCATCCTGGCGGCCCAGAATTTTACCGCCGTCCTTACGGGGGATGCCTCCATCCAGAAGCGCCCTATGAACCGCATCATTGAACCCCTGTCCCTTATGGGGGCCCGCATAAAAAGCCTTGACGGCAGCGGCTGTGCGCCTTTGGAGATTGCCGGAGGCCCTCTTGAAGGAATCCGCTATACCTCAAAGGTCGCCTCCGCCCAGGTAAAGTCCGCCGTCTTGCTGGCAGGCCTTTATGCCCATGGGCAGACTGCCGTGACGGAACCCTGTCTGTCCAGGAATCACAGCGAGATTATGTTAAAACATTTCGGGGCTGATGTACGCACCGAGGGCACCTGCGCCATCATTTCCCCGGCAGAAGAACTTTACGGAAACCTGGTCAATGTTCCCGGCGATATTTCTTCTGCAGCCTACTTTATCTGTGCCGGGCTCATGGTCCCGAATTCCCAGATTCTCATTAAAAACGTGGGGATCAATCCTACCAGGGCAGGGATCCTTAAAGTGTGCAGGGATATGGGGGGACAGGTGGAGCTTTTAAACCGGGATATAAGCTCCGGAGAACCTGCAGCCGATATTCTTGTCCGCTCCTCCTCCCTCCACGGCACGGTCATAGAGGGGGATCTTATTCCCACTCTCATCGACGAGCTTCCCATGATCGCCGCCATGGCCTGCTTCGCGGAGGGCAAAACCGTGATCCGCGACGCCGCGGAACTGAAAGTAAAAGAATCAAACCGCATTGAGGTTATGGTGCAGAACCTTTCCGCCATGGGCGCCGATGTGGAAGCCGCTGAGGACGGCATGGTGATTCACGGGGGCAGGCCCCTTCACGGGGCGGTTATTGACAGCGCTCTCGATCACCGCATTGCCATGACCTTCGCCGTGACCGGCCTGTGCGCCGAGGGTGAGACGCAGGTCATGGGGGCAGAATGCGTAAACATCTCATATCCTGATTTTTATAGGGATTTAAGGCGCATTATGACAGCCGGCCCATCCTTTTCCTCCTAACCCGGATAAAGCGGAACTTTAAATTTGTCATGTTGCTGTATTGTTGAGTGAGTAAAGTTGGGGCGGGGATTGTCGTAGTCCAGTCAGAGAAGGAGGGATGTCCCGTCCGGGTTCAGATATGCCAGACATTCCGATGAGCCCTTAAAGCGGAATGGTTGGCATATCTGAACACGAACGGCACACAGCCTGCCTTCACTCCCTGGCCCCACGACCAAATCCGCCCCATTTGCCCACTCAATGAAACAGCAATTTCATTATTTTTCCATTTTACGCAAGAAATCGTTCTTAAGAGTCTAAAGTATCCCGCCGCGGCTGCGGCACCAGCCATGTTCCTCTGCCCGGAGGGTTTTCTTCTATAAGGATGCACATTCCCAGTGCAACGATATACTAGAAAAAAATGCGTGCAGGGAATCGTTACGTTCCCTGCACGCATTCTTTATCTCAGCCTCCGTCTACAGCGCCGAATACCCGAAAGCATTCACCAGCGCATCCAATTTCTGTTTCTGCTTGCACAGAGGGCAGTCGCGGTAATCATAGGATTCATAATCCGGCAGATCTTTCTTTCCGAAAACGGCCTTAATGGGCACTCCGTCCACCTCTTCCACAGCCCCGAAAATAGCTGACACACCGGTCATGATACCGTTATAATACAGGATGCTCTCAATCACCTTGTTAACCGTCAGGCCTGTGGTAGCGGAAGATACCAGTACCAGCACATGCTTATCTTCAATCATATGCACCAGATTGTCACGGAAAATAATCTGGCTGTTGTTGTTGAACTCAGGGCGCACCACATAGATACTCTTATGCCGGTTCATGGACATAAAACCGCCTTTGGCCAGCTCATCCGACAAAAACGCGCCGATCACTTCCATACCTTCCATACACACGATGGTATCCACAATGGTATCATAAAGGTATAAGCCTGCCATCACCTTGGCAATAGCCCTGGCCTCGCTGGCCCTGCTTTTAAGCATAGTCAGATCCAGATAATAGTTGATGTGGGCATGGTTGGTGGCAAAGTGGCCTGGGATCACCCTCATCTGGGCTGTAGTTCCAACGGTTCCTATCTTTCTTATTCTGGTTTTCATAATAGAAAATCCCCCTTGTTCATTTATAAGCACTTTTGCCGGATCATCTGTCCCTGCTGACAGCCCAGCCTGCAAAAACGCCCTTGTGCGTTCTTTGTCCGCTGTCAATATTATACTAGATTTCCCAGGTTCACACAACCTTTTTTAGCAGCTTTTCGTCCGCTTACAGCTCCACCGTAACAAATATATCGTAAATAGCCTTGATAGCCGTCTCAAAATCCGCGTTCTTCACGCCTATAATGATGTTCAGTTCACTGGATCCCTGATCAATCATCTTCACATTGACCCTGGCGTGGGCCAGGGCGGAGAAAATCCTTCCCGCGGTCCCTCTGGTGGCTTTCATCCCCCTCCCCACCACGGCGATCAGCGCCAGGTCTGATTCCATTTCCACAAAATCCGGCTCCACGGCCCTGTGGATACCTGCGATCACAGACTGTTCAAACTCCTCAAATTCCGACTGATGGACAAAAATTGTCATAGTGTCAATGCCGGAAGGCATGTGCTCAAAGGAAATGCCGTTGTTCTCAAACACCTCCAGAACCTTTCTCCCAAACCCCACCTCGGAGTTCATCATGGCCTTCTCCACATTGATGGAGCAGAATCCCTTTTTGCCGGCGATCCCTGTAATGGTGTATCTGGGCTTTCTGCAGGTACTCTCCACAATCAAAGTGCCCTTGTCGTCAGGACGGTTGGTATTGCGGATATTGATGGGGATCCCCTCCTTGCGCACCGGGAAAATGGCGTCCTCATGGAGAACGCTGGCACCCATGTAGGCCAGTTCCCGAAGCTCTCTGTAGGTGATGGTCTCAATCACCTGGGGTTTGTCCACAATCCTGGGATCCGCCACCAGAAATCCTGATACATCGGTCCAGTTCTCGTACATGTCCGCATGGATGGCCTTGGCCACAATGGAGCCTGTCACATCGGAACCGCCTCTGGAGAAAGTTTTCACCGTGCCGTCCTGCTTTGCACCGTAAAAGCCGGGAATCACCGCCCTCTCAATATGCTCCAGCCTCTCTGCCAGCTCCCTGTCTGTGGTCTCCGCGTCAAAATTGCCGTTATTGTCAAAAAATACAACCTGGGCCGCATCCACAAACTCGTAGCCCAGATATTCTGCCATAACCATCCCGTTTAAGTACTCCCCTCTGGAAGCGGCATAGTCCCGCCCGGCCTTGGCCAGAAAATTCTCCTCGATCCGGTCAAATTCATGGTCCAGATTCAAATTCAGGTTCAGCCCGTCAATAATATCCTCATACCGCTTTTTAATCTTCTCCAGAATCTTCTTATAGGAAGCTCCCGCTGCTGCCGCGTCATAGCACTCATACAGCAGATCCGTCACTTTCTCATCCTTGTCGTTTCGTTTCCCGGGCGCAGACGGAACCACATATCTTCTGGACTTGTCAGCGCGGATAATATCGCCCACCTTCTTAAACTGTCTGGCGCTGGCAAGAGAACTTCCTCCAAACTTTACTACTTTCTTCATCATATCCTCCATCTTCTCAGGTCTTATAAAACTTACACAGCCATTTCCCTCTGAACAGACTCCTCGCAGGAACGCATAGCCAGGATCGTCTTCTCCATCAGCTCCTCCAAAGTCCAGCCCAGGCGCTCAGCTCCCTCCTTGATCACATCGCGGGAACAGCCTGCCGCAAACCGCTTGTCCTTAAACTTCTTTTTCAGGCTGGATACTTCCATATCCATGACGCTCTTTGACGGCCGCATCTTAGCCGCCGCCCAGATAAGGCCTGTCAGCTCGTCCGCCGCAAAAAGGATCTTCTCCATCTCGTGCTCCGGCTCCACATCGCTGCACAGTCCAAAGCCGTGGCTGCATATGGAGCGGATCATATCCTCCGCTACCCCCGCCTCCCTCAAAAGCTCCGGCGCCTTCTTACAGTGCTCCTCCGGGTACAGTTCAAAATCAATATCGTGGAGAAGCCCGGTCTGGCCCCAGTACTCCTCATCCTCCCCATATCCCTGCTCCTTTGCATACCATCTCATAACGCCCTCCACCGTCAGGCCGTGGAGAATATGGAACTCTTCCTTATTATATCTGCGCAGCAGTTCAAGCGCCTGCTGTCTGGTCAATGTCACAGTCATGTTCTTTCCTCCTTCTCATCCATTACTTACAAGTTTATATCATATTTTTTTGTCCCTTTCAAGAAAAACATGTCATTTTTATAGGGCATATGCTTTGATCCCATAATCGTACTGACCCATGGCACCGAACCTATCATCCGAAACAAAAAAGAATCGGGATTACCTTCCCGAAAAAAGAATATACTGTTAAAAAACAGCAGGAACATCCATGAAAATATATGTGGTAAAACGTGATGATACCGTAGACAAAATCTCCAAGGAGCAGAAAACCGATCTTGCTTCCCTCATAGAGATAAACCAGCTCACTGCCCCCTACAGGCTGGCCGTGGGCCAGGCCCTTCTTCTTGCCGAAGACGTCCCTGCCGAAACATTTTCCCCTTATGCTCCCCAAACAGCATCTATTCTCCGAAGCGGCTACGCCTACCCGTTCATCTCTCCCCCGGTGCTCAGCGAAACCCTCGCCCACCTGTCCGAGCTGGCAGTATTTTCTTATGGCTTTACCGCCGGAGGAGATCTGATTCCTCCTGCACTGGACGATACCTGGATGACCCAGGAGGCGCAGCGTTTCGGGGCCGCTTCCGCCCTGACATTGACGCCTCTCGATGCAGACGGCCGCTTCAACAACAACCTGGTCTCTGCCCTGGTCAACAGTCTGTCTGCTCAGAGAAGGCTAATCACAGGCCTGGCCGGAATCATGATGGAAAAGGGGTACCAGACGGTAAACATCGACTTTGAGTACGTGCGCAGGGAGGACCGGGACGCATTTACCGCTTTTGTGTCCTATGCTGCCTATGCGCTGAATATCCTGGGATATCAGGTGTCGGTGGCCCTGGCCCCCAAATATTCCGACAGCCAGCAGGGAATCCTCTATGAGGGGATTGACTACGGCGGGCTGGGGGCAGCGGCAAACTGGGTGGTGCTGATGACGTATGAGTGGGGATATACATACGGCCCGCCCATGGCCGTAGCCCCCATCAATCAAGTCCGCCGGGTAGTCCAGTACGCCGTGACGAAAATCCCCCCTGATAAAATATGTCTGGGAGTTCCCAACTACGGATATGACTGGCCGCTTCCCTACGTCCGGGGCGCCACAAAGGCCCGGACTCTGGGCAACGTAGAGGCCGTTCAGACAGCTGTTTTCTACGGAGTCCCCATCCTCTTTGACGAGACGGCAAAATCCCCCTACTTCCAGTACTGGCAGTACGGGGTTAAACACGAGGTATGGTTTGAAGATGTGAGAAGCTGGCAGGAAAAATTCAGGTTGGTTCAGGAGTACGGGCTAAAGGGATTCGCCGTGTGGCAGATCATGAAGCTGTTCCGGGCCGGATGGGTACTGTCAGATTCCCTCTTTTAAGCAGAGAAGGCGGGAAAGCCTTATGCTTCCCCGCCCTGTCTGTTTTTAAACCACACATAGCTCATAATATAGGGTATAATCGTGGCCGCTGCCAAAGGTACAAGCAGCATCGCCATTTTAAGCTTCTCCCCCGGAAGAAACGCTCCCATAAAGCCTAAAATTCCGGCTCCGAACATCAGCTTTCCCCCCAGCCTGTGGGTCTTATTCCACACGGTCTCATCGCTTAACGCCCAGGGTGTCCGAAAGCCGCAGAAAAAATTCTGTCTGAATTTGGGCATCATGTTGCCCAGCAGTATAAACAGCAGGGAACACATGGCCATCACCACCGCCGACACCTGAACCGTTCCCGGCCAAAAACTCTCCACAAGGATAATGCACAGGATAACAAGCAAAAACACCTGCATAAACAGCTGGAAACTCTGATACGCTCCGGAAAATTTCCGGTAATTCCGCCTTTTAGGGTCTATATCGGGCAGAACATAAAACAAACCTGCAAGAAACGGGCTCATTCCCGCTATAAACCAGATCTGCAGCTTTCCTCCATAGCTTATATGCCCGTCAAATCCCCAGTTAGTGGGAATCTGATCCGGAAGTCTTTTGTACACTGCCGCTGCCAGTATTACCGGGAGAAGGGATACCAGCCAAATCACAACCTGCATGTTATTGTGGAACAGCCTCTGTTTTCTTTCACTCATTATGATTCTCCTTTCAGTCCGCTGACCCATCCGATAAGCTCATCCACCACAGATGTATTCAGCTCATAGTAAATGTATTTGCCCTGACGGTCATCTAAGATCAGCCCTGCCTCTTTGAGAATTGACAGATGATGGGAAACCGTGGCGCCTGAAACTGGAAAATGTTCCCCGATCTCCCCCGCCGTCATAGCTCCCCCCTTCAGCAGGTCAAGAATCTCCCGGCGGTTTTGATCCGACAGCGCTTTAAAAGTCTTTTGAATCCCCACATCCCATCCTCTCCTTTCCTCCATTTCCGAAATATATTTAGATATATATCTAAATATAGGATAGCACCAGCCTGCTGAAATGTCAAGACAGCCGGAACACTTTCCAACTATCTCCTAAAGCCTGCTGTTACTGTTCACAGATACCCCGTGAACGTAACCGCATATGCCCATTTAAAATCGCCTGCGGCGATGGGGCATATGCTTTGCCCCCGTAACGGTACTGGCCCATGGCTAATCAGC